>JBEPXS010000065.1:0-11769 GCA_041641755.1 Balneolaceae bacterium | reverse complement strand
ATGCTACCGCCAAAATCACCGCTACGGGGGTGATCGGCACATCAAAAAAGATGGAGATATAGGCACCCATACCTATCAGGGCGAACGCGCTTTTGAAGACCAGCGAAAACCAGGATCCAAATCCCCCGATGCTCCCCATCAGAGGACCAAGCGTGCGGTCAATGATATAGTAAGATCCACCGGCCTTGGGGAAGGCAGTGGCCAGTTCAGCTTTACTCAGCATGGTGGGTATTACCAGCAGTCCCGAGACTAAATATGCTAAAAATACGGAAGGACCCGTTTCACCCGCTGCAATGCCCGGCAGCAGGAATAACCCAGAGCTGAACATAGCCCCGGTTGCAATCGCAAATACATCGAAGGCACCTAGCTGTTTTTTTAATTTTTGGGTCTGGTCTGGTTGTGGCACAACAGAATTCGTTTTGATTTAGCAAGCTGCAGGAATGGTGGAGCAGCTTTCAGATTATACTTTTGATTAGCGTATTAATATATAACAGCCCAGCATGGATTTGTGTCTGCCAAGCAGATGGTAACCTGAAAACCATCCGGTTCGAATACTGCCGGGGAAAATTGAATTGTGCTATTTTTCCCCCTCTTTAAGATAGTAATACCAGATTTAATATATCGTACTGTTACTTTATCTTGTTCGCAAAAAGCCCGCATAGTTCATTTTTTGCTGTTAACCTGACACTAACTGCTATATAGATCATACAAACAAAGTAACTGCTTTTGTTTTACATGATCCATATTACAGGTAATACCAACAGCGATGAGTAATTCATTTGATGCTTTTTTTATCCTGAGCAATATTTGATATTCAACAACATTTGAGTATTGATAATTCAAGGATTAGCAGGAAAGTTTATGATTTCCCTGCGCTCAGTTCTGTATCCTGCATTCCATTATCACGGGGATCGGACTTTTCCTGGAAAATCTCCCAAATTCTGTAGGATGCACGCAGCCCGTAACCGATAAAGAGTAACCCTATCAGGCCTTGTATCTTGAGACTTATAATAGGATTGATGTCAATAAATTCAAAGAAAGCATACTCAATAGATACCGCAAACACAAAGATTCCAAGTAACCATGCAACTTCTCGTATGATATGTTTGAGTCTCTTTACGTTCATGGCCTTGGATTTCAGGCTTCACTTTCAGAGTGTATCTTAATAGTAATATACTATTTTTCGGTAACTCTTCTAACTTTTTTAGCTTTAATTAGAAGAACAGTTAATAAATACCGACCATTCCCATTTTAATCAAAATAAATCAACCCAAAAGAAGATAACAGACTTTTCCTAACTAACCACCAATATATAGTTTAATTCCCTGTTTCTTTTTTTATCTTAAGCGCTTAATTGATAGCTCGCATTGCATAACAGTCCAGATAGCACGTAATCCATGAGTGAACATTTACTAATCGGACTCGTAAGTATTGCCTTTTTTGGCGTTGGAGCCCAGTGGCTTGCCTGGCGCACAAAGCTCCCCGCCATTTTGTTGCTGCTGATTGCCGGTATTATAGCCGGTCCTGTAACTGGTATACTTGTGCCGGACGAGTTGATGGGAGAAGCGCTCCCCCCCTTTATTTCGCTCTCAGTGGGTATTATCCTTTTTGAAGGCGGATTGAGTCTCAAATTCTCAGAACTGAAGAACATCGGCGGGGCAGTTATCAAGCTTGTCAGCATTGGAGTACTGGTAACCTGGGTGATTGTATCTGTTTCAGCCTACTACCTATTTGAACTCGGGATAGAGCTTTCCGTACTGATTGGAGCTATCCTCGTCGTTACCGGTCCCACCGTTATTATCCCGCTGCTGCGCCAAGTGCGTCCCACAGGCCGAGTAAGTTCCGTACTCAAATGGGAGGGTATCGTTATCGATCCCATCGGCGCATTGCTGGCTGTATTGGTCTTTGAGGTGATCTTTACCAGTGGGTTTTCCGAAGCAACCAGTCTGGCGTTTGCCAGCATCGTCAAAACGGTTTTCTTCGGGACACTCGTTGGACTACTCGGAGCCGGGCTCATCTACATGCTGCTAAAACGCCACATGCTGCCCGACTTCCTGCAGAACCCAGTGAACCTGATGATCGTGCTCTGCGTGTTTGCCATTTCCAACAGCCTGCAGCACGAATCCGGCTTGTGGGCTACCACGGTGATGGGAGTTGCGCTGGCGAACCAAAAATCGGCTCGTATCCATCACATCGTAGAATTCAAGGAGAACCTGCGTGTGCTGCTGCTCTCAGCGCTCTTCATCTTACTGGCCGCACGTGTAGAGCTTGCTGACCTGATGGGCAATCTGAACTGGAATATCATGATCTTCCTGGCTATCCTGATCTTTATTGCCCGCCCGCTATCGGTCTACCTTTCCACGATAGGTTCAAAAATCACCAACAAGGAAAAACTGTTCCTCACGTGGATGGCACCGCGCGGTGTCGTTGCAGCATCCATATCCTCGCTTTTTGCCATTCAGCTTGTTGAAAACGGGTACTCTGATGCAAGTGAACTCATACCGATCGTCTTTATTACAATCATCGCTACCGTGACTATTTACGGGCTTACGGCTTCTACAGTTGCGAGCTGGCTGGGAGTCGCCAAACCTTCGCCTAATGGACTCATTATAGTCGGTGCTCATCCGTGGGCTCGCAAACTGGCCGAAATGCTTGACAAGCAGGATCTTAAAGTAAAGGTGGTGGATACAAACTGGTCGAATATCAACAAAGTTAGAAAACTGGGTGTGGATACCTGGCATGGTAACATTCTTGCCGAATACGCGCTGGATGAGATCGATCTGGACGGCATCGGCAAACTGCTGGCCCTGACGCCCAATGACGAGGTCAACTCACTGACTGTTCTTCGCTTTTCCGATATCTTTGGTTCTTCGGAAGTTTTCCAGCTGGCCTCCGGTTCTCAGATCAAACGCTCTGATCGAGAGGTTCCCGACTCTTTGAGCGGACGTATCCTGTTTAACGATCAGCTCAATTATGAGGCAATGTCCCAACTGCTTAGCGAGGGTTCGTTCATGGATGTCCACGAGGTTGAAGACCCGATCACACAAAATGAATTTGACAAGCAATACGGAACCAAATTTGTACCGCTGTTCCTGATCAAGGAATCCAATCAGACGATTATTCCATACTCAGTTGATAATAAACCCTTGCCAGAACAAGGTGACAAGCTTATTGTACTGACGAATCTGAATGCGTCTGACGAATCAATGTTCACGAAGGTTGAGACCGGACAAAATTCCTGAAGAACGGCCAACCAACCGTGGTGATCTGAGATGTCGCTAATCCTGTAACATTTCCGCTATGGCTCACTGGCAGATCTGGATCGATACCGGAGGCACGTTCACCGACTGTATTGCCCGCGATCCTGATGGAACATTTCTCAAAACAAAAGTACTCAGCAGTAGTGCCCTGCGTGGTACTATCCAGAAATGGATCGACAATCGGACCGTTCGCATCCTCCAGGACTGGAACGCCCCGGATGACTTTGTCAAAAATTTCAACTTCAGACTGCTCGGGACAAATCACTCTCCTGTGCCCATCAGTTCTTTTAATGCTGAAACCTCCGTTCTCCATTTGGAAGATTCGATATCACCACCATCCTACGATTCATTCGAGGTAACATGTGATCTGGAAGCACCTGTGCTTGCCACCCGGCTTGTAACAGGTACCAAACCGGGTGACCCGCTGCCCCCAAGCGACCTGCGCCTGGCAACAACCAAAGGAACAAATGCCCTTCTCGAACACAAGGGAAATCCCACACTGTTTTTAATTACTGAAGGGTTTGCAGATTTTCTAAAAATAGGTGACCAGAAACGACCAGATCTTTTTTCGTTGGATATTGACAAGCCAGCCCCTCTTTACCAACAAGTTATTGAGGTACAGGAACGGATGGACGCCACAGGTAAATCGATACAGCAGCCAAAACTGGATCTGCTTGAACAACAGCTTCAGGTCTTCGACACTCCCTCAAAAATTTCAGTGGCCCTCTGCCTGATGAACAGCTATAAAAACGCCACGCATGAACAACAGGTGTCGAGCTTACTTGACAAATTAGGATTTAAGCATGTATCCGTATCCTCGGAATTGAGCCCTTTTATAAAAATTTTACACCGTGCACAAACATCCGTAGTCAACGCATATCTCTCCCCTGTTCTGCATCAATATATAGATAAAGTCAAAAGCCAGTTTTCAACCGGCTCTTTTCGCATGATGACCAGTGCCGGCGGCCTGGTACAGGCAAATCGCTTTAGTCCCAAAGACAGCCTGCTTAGCGGGCCTGCAGGTGGAGTAGTTGGAGCTTCAACCATCGGAAAACAGACCGGTTTCAAACAGATCATTTCTTTTGATATGGGAGGTACCAGCACTGATGTGGCCCGCTACAGTAATGAATTCGAATATTGCTTTCAGCATCAGGTAGGTGATGCCGAACTGGCAGCTCCGGCTCTCTCCATCGAAACCGTGGCAGCCGGCGGTGGCTCCATATGCTCATTCGACGGTTTCAAACTTACGGTTGGCCCTGATAGTGCAGGTGCCGATCCCGGCCCAGCCTGCTATGGATCCGGTGGCCCCCTGACGGTTACCGATGTCAATCTGTTACTGGGAAGGGTGGAACCAGATAACTTTGGGATACCCGTGTCAAAAGAAGCTGCTGAACAGCGGCTGACAGAGGTCATAAATCAGGTTCGAAATCATAAAGATGAACAGGTAGAATCCCTGCATATTTTGGAAGGTTTTCTACAGATAGCCAATGAACGGATGGCAGATGCAATACGTAAAATATCCCTCCGAAAAGGCTACGATCCGCGCAAATATGCTATTGTTGCCTTCGGTGGAGCGGGCGCCCAACATGCCTGTGCCATTGCCGACCAGCTTAATATCAGTGATATCATTATTCCTTCGGATGCCGGGCTGTTGAGTGCCTATGGTCTTGGTCATGCTGTTGTAGAACAGTTTGAGGAAAAACAGATCCTCCAACTACTCCCCGAGGTTGAACCAATGTTAAGTGACCAGTTCAAGCAGCTGGAGCAAACAGCGAAACAACAGCTCAGCTCTGAGGGAATTCCAGAAGAAGAATGCACAATCCGCCGGCGTTCAGTTTTTATGAGGCTTGAAGGTCAGGAGTCTACCCTTGAGATCAATTTTAATGAGGATGGAAAACCTGGTGAAAAATTCAGAGAAGCGTACCGCAATCGTTATGGCCACTGGATTGAGAACAGGGTGATAGAAGTAGAATCGATCCGTGTAGCAGCATCAAGTGCGAAGCCGGATTTTGCAACAACAGCAGATATTAAAAGCGGAGAAGCCGGCAATCCCAAAAAATATAAACCGATCGTTTTTGAGGGCAAAGAGATTAACACCCCTGTATTTGATCGCAGGCAACTTGTTGCCAATCAAAAACTGACTGGCCCTGCACTGGTTTTAGATCCATATAGTACTGTAGTCCTGGAACCGGGCTGGAAACTTGAGGTCCGGAGCAATGGAGCACTAATCCTGTCGCAAGAGCAACAAAAACCTCAAAGTTCAAACCGGACCCAGGAGCGTTCCCAAGCTGTGTCGCTTGAACTCTTCACCAATCGCTTTACTTCTATTGCTGAAGAGATGGGAGAAATGCTGCGGCGTACGGCCCTTTCAGTAAATGTGAAAGAACGAATGGATTACTCCTGTGCACTGCTCAACAACCACGGTCAACTAGTCGTCAATGCTCCACATATTCCGGTTCACCTGGGGGCGCTGGGTATCTGTGTTCGAAAACTCAAAAAAAATATAGAAATGGAACCGGGAGATGTGATCGTGACCAATCATCCCGCATTCGGAGGTTCTCATCTGCCAGACGTAACGGTTGTTACGCCTGTTTTCACTGACAATGATCAGCTTCTGGGGTTTGCAGCCAGCCGCGCGCATCATGCTGAAATAGGTGGTACACGTCCCGGATCAATGCCACCGGACGCCTCCACGCTCGCTGAAGAGGGTGTTGTAATTCCACCAATTTACCTCATCAAAAATGGAAGTGAGCAGTGGAATCAGATCAGAAAGCGATTGACTTCGGCAGAACATCCCTCCCGAAGTATCGAAGAAAATATAGCCGATCTGCAGGCTGCTGTGGCTGCCAACCACCGTGGAGCACGATCACTTCTTACACTGGTAGAAACATACGGCAGTGAAAAGGTGCTTCACTATATGGATGCACTGAAATATTATGCGGCCGAAAGGATGAAGTCTACGATTAAACAGCTCCCGAAAGGAAATTTCAAGTCGACCGAATTACTTGACGACCAAACACGGCTTCATTCCACTATAGAGGTAGGCGACCAACACATATCATTCGACTTTGAAGGGACCGACTCCGTGCATCCCGGAAACCTGAATGCCACTCCCGCAATCGTAAACAGCGTAATTATCTACCTGTTGCGACTACTGGTTGATGAGCCTTTACCACTTAACGAAGGCCTGTTGGAACCGATAACCATTCAGCTGCCCGAAGGGACACTACTCAATCCCCATTTCAAAAAAGATCCAAAGCAATGCCCGGCTGTTGTGGGGGGTAATGTCGAGACCAGTCAACGACTCACCGACCTGCTTCTCAAACCGTTCCAAAAAATAGCCTGCAGCCAGGGAACAATGAACAATGTGCTTTTTGGCAACGAGGATTTCGGCTACTACGAAACGATTGGCGGAGGCACGGGAGCGGGCCCCGACTTTGACGGAACTGATGCTGTGCACCACCATATGACCAACACGGCAGGTACAGATCCGGAAATCCTGGAGCAGCGATATCCGGTACGTCTCGACCGCTATGAAATACGCAGGGATTCCGGTGGTTCCGGTCGGTATTCCGGAGGTAATGGCATCCGGCGGGAGATGACCTTCCTGGAAGCAGTAAGTCTCTCTCTGCTTACCCAACATCGGGTGGTGGAGCCCTATGGATTGAATGGCGGGAAACCAGGGGCACGTGGCAAACAATGGATCATACACCGAAATGGGGGGAAGGAGCAACTGGAATCTATTGATGGTGCAGATCTGGAGGCAGGAGATCAATTCATCATTTTAACCCCCGGTGGAGGTGGATATGGCAAATCCTGAATTTAGAATGCTGAATTAATGAGGCAGCGTTTTCTGAATATCCTTTTTTGGTCGGTACTTTCGGCCGCATTTATCGGGCCGGGTACAATAACATCGGCTGCCTCGGCCGGGTCAAATTATGGTTATGCACTGATCTGGGCATTACTATTTTCTACACTGGCCTGTGTTATCCTCCAGGAGGCAAGCGCAAGATTGACATTGGCATCAGGACAAAATCTCGGACAAGTTATCAAAAATCGTTTCCAATCTTCTATTTGGGGAAAAACGTTGAGTTATTTGGTTTTGACTTCTATTCTCTTGGGATGTACCGCCTACGAAGCAGGAAATATATTAGGTGGTGTTGCGGGAGCTGCTCTTATCCTCGATATCCAAACGTGGGTACTTCCATTAATGATTGGATCTATAGCCGCGTTGCTCCTTGGGTTTGGTTCTACTCGCTTTGTCTCCCAAATACTTGGATTTATCGTAGCAGTAATGGGTATCTGTTTTCTTTCCACTGCATTTCTTATGCAGCCGGATTTCAGTGAGATACTTTTGGCCGGACTAATCCCCTCCATTCCTTCCGGCTCGGAACTGCTCCTAATCGGGCTGATCGGCACCACCGTCGTCCCCTACAATCTGTTTCTGGGTTCCGGTCTCAGACATTCGCAGTCGTTAAAGGAGATGCGCTGGAGCCTGTCACTGGCTATCCTGCTGGGTGGAATTGTTTCAATCGGGGTGCTGATCGTAGGCAGCTCCATTTCAGGTGCGTTTACCTTCGAAAGTCTCGCTGCCGAACTCGAACTGTCGCTGGGAAGCTGGTCCGGTATTTTCTTTGGAACTGGGCTTTTTGCAGCTAGACTCAGCTCATCCCTAACTGAAGCCGGTGCATTAAGACACCATTGCTGTTTGAGCTTCCGCATAACCCAGTGGTTTTTGGTACCCGTTCTTTAGGCCCGACCACCATTGGGTTTCCCTCATTGAAAACATGAGCACCACTAGAAAGAAGATAAGACTCAAGAAGAATTTAAAACCAATCGGTTTGACATAAGTTCTGAAGTCAACGCATACTTCTAAACCCTATTCAAGCGTCATCTAAAAGACCGCAAGAGAGATCTTTGTTGAAAAAGCATGCCCTTGGATACAAAGATCTCTCATTCCGCAAGCTCCATTCGAGATGACTGGGGATTAGTATTTATTTCTATTTTTATATTGAACTGACGTTAACTCACCTGATTTGACTTCAGAGAAGGTATTGTATTTGGTGCGTTGCCCAAATCAGGCTCAAACAGAAATTCTTCCCGCTTTTCATCTACGGCTATAACCCTGTTGTTTGGCAGAGACTTTCCCGGGTGAATATGCTTTAGATTTAAAAAAATAGCACCAATTTTAGGGGTCCAGGGAATCGCGGGAAAAGAGAGTTTGGAGGCTTTGGGTGCTCCAAAGCAGGGAATAACGTCAACGATATAGCCAGCACAACACCTACGATTCCTCGGTGAGTTTTTTGGTTCGTTTTTTCCTCATTGAAAAAATGAACAAGACGAGACGACAAGAAGCCCCAAGTTTAATCTTTTACTATCAGTAGTTTTGACTAGTTCAAACCATGGAAATGTTTGTTGACCGAATGACCATAGTCGTTACGAAGTATCCACCTTTTTTTGAAATCCGCGTGGTCCGGCGGATTTTCGTCGTGGAGAAAATGAACATTTCCAATAGGGCTTACTTGGCTTAAAAAAATAGTTATCAAACTCTTAATCCGAGTTCACGTTAAAGTGATTTCACTAACTATTCAGTCCGACGAATAAAAATGCTCAAATCATACTTAAATCTATAGACACAGTTTGGTATCTTTGGCACTATTTGCCTCAGAACACAAGCAGTATGATGAATAACATTCGCGTATTAAAATTTGGCGGTACCTCGATGGGCGATGAAGGTACTTGGCGACGAGTGCTGGAAATTGCCAAAAAATACCGGCAACCGGTTATTGTGGTTTCTGCTACCTCCCGAACCACACGTAAACTAATAGCGGCTGCCGAAGCTGCAGCCGATGACTATGAGAAGGCTCTTGAAATAAGCAGCCTAATCCGCACCCGCCACGAAACCTTGATTGCCGGATTCCTGGAACATTTTGATGATCATGAATCTGCCGACGCCAAGCAGCAGTGCCTAAACTGGATTGAGAAACAAATAAATAACTTGAACAGTTATCTTAAGGAGATCAACGAGAGCAAAAAAATAGATGCAGCACGTAAGGATGCCATAGCGAGCATCGGGGAGCAGCTCTCTTCCGGTTTGTTTGCCATTTGTGGTGGGATATACGGCTTGGACACCTCTTTTATCGATGCACGGGATATCATTAAAACAGATTCGGATTTCGGAAGAGCGAATCCCGATACCGAAAAAATCCAACACCAGATCTCAAAAATTACTGCCGTACTTGATAAGAACAAAATCCCGGTTATCGGTGGTTATTACGGAGAAAATGAACAGGGACAGTTGACCACTCTTGGCTTTGAAGGATCTGATTACACCGCCAGCCTGATTGGCGCGGCCCTTGATTGTGAAGCGATCGAGATATGGACGGATGTGAGTGGCATATTTACCTGTGACCCCAGTGTAGTGGAAGAGGCTGTTTCCATCCCCGAAATAAGTTTTCGCGAAGCTACTGAAATGGCGTACTTTGGTGCAAAAGTGCTACATCCTTCTACATTAAAGCCAGCCGCTGAAAAAGAGATTCCCGTTTTTGTCCGCAACATATTCGAACCTGAACATCCCGGCACTAAAATATTTTCTGAAGCCGAATCGGATGGTCCTGTCCGTGCTCTTACCTTTCTGGAAGATGTAGTGATCGTCACCATAAACGCGGCCGGGACATTAATGGGGCATCATTTCCTGTCGAACGTATTCAACACGCTGAAACAATACCATATTACGGTAGATGTTGTTACCACGACAGAGGCCTCGGTATCCATTGCCATGGAACGGCCGGATAATCTGGATACCGTCATTGAGGAACTAAGGGATAATGGGGAAATCACATTGACGAAGCATCAGGGATTAATCAGTCTGATCGGTTTTGGCCTCTCGGACATACGGGCGATGACAGGACAGGTTTTTGCTGCTATACAAGGTGACCGGCTTTCCCTTATTTCGTTCAGCTGGGACAAACAAAATCTGAATCTGGTTCTGCCCGAGGATCATATGATTGAAACGGTCCGGTCGATTCACCGATCACTTCTTAGTCAACAAATTTCCGAAGAAATTTAACATGCTGTCACTGGAAAACATATCACTCACGCTGGGCGACCGGCAACTTTTTGATTCCATCGGATTCCTTATCAATCCGGGTGAACGTGTAGGACTGGTGGGTCCTAACGGGGCAGGTAAATCTACTCTGCTCAGACTTATTGCCGGTGAAACGTTACCGGATGAGGGGGAAATCAAGTTGTCGAAGTCGGCTACCGTAGGCTATCTGCCGCAAGACGGTGTGGACCCCGATCCTTCGCTCACAGTCCTCGAAGAGATAGAGAGTGCCTTTTCTGACCTGCAAGACCTTGAAGAGCGTACGAGACAAGAGCAACACAAACTGGGTCAGCTGGAGACCGGAAGCGAGAAGTACAGGCAGACCCTGGATCGAGTTGGCCGGTTTCAGGACCGACTGGAACATTCTGGCGCCTATGAGCTGGAAGCCAATATAGAAAAAGTGCTGATGGGACTCGGTTTTTCCAAAAAGGATTTCTCCCGCCCGACGACCGAGTTCAGTGGTGGCTGGCTGATGCGGATCGCACTGGCAAAACTACTGTTGCAACAACCGACTTATCTGCTGCTTGATGAGCCTACCAACCATCTCGATATCGAATCGCTCCAGTGGATTGAAAACTTTCTGATGAACTATGCGGGTGCGGTCATCATCGTATCCCACGACCGGGCCTTTCTCGACTCTATCACCAGGCGTACTCTCGCACTGGAACGTGGCAACCTATATGACTACTCGGGCAATTACTCCTATTACGAGGAAAAACATGCCGAACGGATGGAACACCTCCGCAAAGCATATAAGAACCAACAAAGGGAGATTAAGGAGCTTCAGGAATTCATCGACAAGTTTCGCTATAACGCCAGCAAGGCATCCCAGGTGCAAAGCCGTATCAAACAGCTTGAGAAGATGGACAAGATTGAGCTGGACGAACACGAAGAGGAGATCACCTTCCGGTTCCCCCCGCCCGAACGCAGCGGCGCCGTAGTTATGAAACTAGAAAACATCAGTAAAAGTTATGGTGACAACGAGGTTTTTGATGGGTTGGACTATTCTGTTGATCGCGGTGACAAAATAGCAATTGTGGGTCCGAATGGTGCTGGGAAATCCACATTGGTACGCATTCTGGCCGGACAGGAAGATATCGACTCCGGCAATCGAGAGCCGGGGCATAATGTAAGTAGCAGCTATTTTGCACAGCACCAGGCCGATGAGCTGGATCTCTCCAAAACAGCATTCGAAATTATGCGGGAGGCCGCTCCCAAAGCAAGGGAAACACGACTCCGGACTATTTTGGGCTGTTTTTTGTTCCAGGGAGATGATGTTTTCAAAAAAGTGTCGGTGCTGTCAGGTGGAGAAAAAAGCCGGCTTGCACTGGCCCGCATGCTGGTCAATTCGGCCAATTTCATGATCTTTGACGAGCCAACCAACCACCTGGATATGCAGTCAGA
>JBEPXS010000064.1:0-11925 GCA_041641755.1 Balneolaceae bacterium | reverse complement strand
GACATATCGCTCCTTTGTTTTTAGGAGAATATCAGAATTAATCAGGCAGAAGCTTTTTATAATGATTAGGGGAGCGAAACATCTAAAAAAATTTATACTCCCTTTATATTATTTGTGTTAACTGTTAATAAATAAAATCAATAAAACTGAAATAAGGGATTTGAATATGGGTAACAAAATTTCTCGAAAGGATTTTCTCGTCACCACAGGAGCCGCCGTAACGGGACTGAGTGCAATGGGATTTTCATCAATAACAGGATCCAACGAAGCAATTAATCTCGGAATTATCGGTACCGGCAGCCGTGGAAACTATATAGCACAAGTCCTGAAACAGATTCCATCCATAAAGCTTACAGCGTGCTGCGATATTCGCTCTGAAAACCTGGAAGAAGGGCTGAGCCATGCAGCATCGAATGCAAAAGGATACACTGAATATGAAAAATTGTTGGAAGATCCTGACCTTGATGCTGTAGTTATTTCAACACCGTTATACCTGCATTATAAGATGGCACGCGATGCGGTAGAGGCTGGTAAACATATATACTGCGAAAAGACGATGACGTATGCCATAGATGAGGCTGAGAAACTTACTTCATTGGTTCAAAAATCAGATCTTAAATTTCAGGTTGGATATCAGCATCGGTATAATCCTCTGTATCAACGAATACATGAGTTAGTTAATGATGGATCGATAGGCCCGATATCTTATGTGGAATGCACCTGGAATCGTAATGGGGACTGGCGACGACCTGTGCCTGATCCCTCACTGGAGCGGCTCATCAACTGGCGAATGTACCGTGAATATTCACAGGGACTGATGGCCGAGCTGTGTTCACACCAGATCGATATTGTAAACTGGGTATTAGGGGAGGTTCCTGAACAGGTTTCCGGATTTGGCGGAATTGATTACTGGAAAGATGGGCGTGAAACTTATGATAATGTGCACACGGTTTTTGAATATCCGTCTGGCATCAAAGGGAAATACAGTTCCATAACCACCAATGCTCATGAGGGATATTCGATTCGGTTTTACGGGAAGAAGGCTACACTTGAAGTCAAGGCTGTTTCGGGTCATCAGGCCTTTATTTATGCGGAGCAGCAGGCAGTTAGCCAGGAAAAGTCGGATGATGCTGATGCCATTACCAAGCCAACTAATAAAGCCTGGGAACAGGGAGAAGCAATACCACTGAAGGTAAAAGGACAGGCCGATGGTGATGTTGGGCCCACAAGGATGGCGTTGGAACATTTTGCGGATTGCGTCATAAACGATAAGGAACCACTCTCTAATATCACGAACGGTCACAACTCTGCTGTATGTGTGCTTATGGGTAATAAAGCCATGAGAAACAACAGTGTTGAGACGTGGAAAACTGAATGGACAATTTAAATCATTTTTAAATATTCTCTGATCCCTGGATTTGAAAGCAAGTGATCTAACAGCTTTGAAGCAGATAGGCTGCTGATTAGTAGTAGTCCACCGGTTATCTACTAGTTTTTCGGTAGAACAAGTGCTTGGTATGCGGTGTTTCAAACGATTCGCGAATACCACTTCCAAAGAACGGTACAACTTGAATCATGAGGACCAAAATAAGATCTTTTTTAAGAATCTCGTCATCAGGTCCATAAGCTTCCATCCAATAAAGGTACCAACCGAACTGAGACTGTTAGCTCCTAGGCGTTCAATTTTTCCAAATCCGAGACCAAAGCCCTCTGCAAGACTTGTTCTGTCCTTTTTATGTCAGGCCAAACAGGCTGGGCAGCCACATACTCAGTGCCGGCCAGAAAGTTACCAGCAATAGTGCAATGATCATGGCCGCGAAAAGTGGTAGTAATGGCTTTATCACTTTGGGAATGGTGGTATCAGCAATACTTACACCCACGAATAATAGTGTACCCACAGGCGGTGTACAGATACCGATGCAGAGATTGAGTACCATCATAATGCCGAAGTGAACGGGATCCATCCCCAGCTCGGTGACGATAGGGAGGAAGATTGGAGTGAATATCAACACGGCTGGTGTCATATCCATAAACATGCCTACGAAAAGCAAGATCATGTTGATGAGCAGGAGAATCACAACCGGGCTGTTACTCAGGGAGAGGATGCCGTCACTGATAGCTTGGGGAATGCTTTCAAACGACATCACCCAGGACATACTGACCGAGGTAGCAATAAGCAGCATCACAATGGAGGTGGTCTTGACCGCATCCAGTAGAATATCGGGCAGGTTATCAAACGTGATCTCATTATAATAATACCCCAGCACCAGCGTGTAAACCACGGCAATGGCGGCAGCTTCGGTTGCGGTAAAAATACCGGCAATGATTCCCCCGATAACAACGACTAAAAGAAAAAGACTGGGAAATGCACTAATAAAGGACTGAATGAGTTCCTTAAATGTTCCACGTTCACCTACAGGAAAGTTTTTACGGATCGTCCAGACCGCCGCTACGCCCATCAGGGACAGTCCCACGAGGATGCCGGGCAGATACCCTGCCACAAACAGTGCGGCGATGGAGGTCCCACCGCTGGCCAGGGAATAGACAATCAAAGTATTAGATGGTGGTATAATCAGTCCGGTCGTGGAGGAGGTGATATTAATGGCAGCACCAAATTCTTTGGAATACCCCTCTTTTTCCATCCTGGGTCCCAAAATGCTGCCGATAGCCGAAGCAGCAGCTACCGAGGAGCCCGCAATAGCCCCAAAAAGCATGGCGGCAACCACATTAATGTGGGCAAGTCCGCCCGGGAGCGCCCCTACCACGTTTTTGGCGAAATTAATCAATCTGGTAGCTATGCCACCCTTGTTCATTAACTGGCCTGCCAATATGAAAAAGGGGATGGCGAGCAGCGTAAAACTGTCCAGGCTGGTGACAAAGCGCTGGGCCATCGTTGTAAATGCCGTAATGGTTTCTATGCTCAGGAGGATGGTAAGTACGCCGGAGATGCCCAGCGTCCAGGCCACGGGCACGCCTATCCCCAAAAGAACAACGAAGCTTAATACGAGTACCAGAATTTCATACAGTTCCATGAGTTCCTATAGGTTTTCGATGTATTCGACAGGTGTTTGATTTACAATTCGTTTAATGTCGGAAAGCTTGTAATACAGTATCAGCAGTCCACTGATGGGCCCGATCGAATAGACATAGGCGATCGGTATCTGTAGCGAAGACGAAAGCTGCCCGTATATGTAGATGTAGTAGACCAGCACACTCCCCCCGATCACGAGTACTGTGATAACAAACAAGAGGACAATGCAATGAATGAAAATAGCCAGCTTTTTCTGTCCGGCAGGACTGAGCCTGTGGGAAAGCAGATCGATGGAAAGGTGCATATGCTGGCCGGAAGCGTACGCCGCTCCCAAAAAACTGACCCAGATCAGTAGAAAACGAGCCAGTTCATCCGTAAATATACTTGGAGAGGCGAGCACATAACGGGTAAACACCTGCCATACAACATCCACCACCAGCAGGCCCATTAGAAATACAAGTACATATTTGGTAATGGTATCTACAGTATCTCTCATTTTGTCTCCTGAGTATTTGCAGATTGAACCTGTTGACTGTCGGGCTGAATCTCCCGGATTTGTTCGACCATCTCGAAAAGTTCGGGATTTTGTTGGGCATATTGGTCATAAACCGGTTTAACAGCCTTTTGAAACGGGGCTTTATCAGGACGAATGATTTCGACGCCCGCTTCCTTTACAATATTCATCGCTTCCTCAACGGCTTCATCCCAGAGCACTTCCTGTCGGGCGGCCGACTCTTCAACGGCTTGGGTCAACCACTCTTTTTCCTGATCAGTCAGGTTGGTCCACACATTGGTGCTGATCACCAGGAAGTCCGGAACCGAGGTGTGTTGATCCAGCGAGTAGTAATTACAAACCTCGTAGTGTCGGGCGGTGTGAAAACTTGGAGGATTATTTTCGGCACCATCCACCACGCCACTTTGCAGGGCAGTGTAGAGCTCGCCGTAGGCAAGTGGAGTAGGGGAAGCCCCGAGCGCTTGCATAGTTTGGATCGCCATCTGGCTTTCCTGTACGCGAATTTTCATTCCCGCCAGATCAGCAGGCTCACGTACCGGATTTTCTACGGTGTAAAAGCTTCGGAACCCGGCATCGTAGTAGGTCAGGCCTTTCAAACCGTAGGCGGCGCCCCGCTGCAATATCTCCTGTCCTATGGGCGCATTTTGTACTGCCTTTAGGTGTGCTTCGCTGCGGAACAGGTATGGCAGGCTAAAGATAGTGACTGCAGGCACTATTTTACCGAGAGCGGCTCCTGATATCTTAGTCATGGCCACAGTGCCGATCTGCACTAGCTCCAGCAGTTCTCGCTCCGATCCCAGTTGCTGGTTGGGATACATTTCGATCTTCAGCTTTCCGCCCGAAATTTTCTCAACCCGTTTATCCATGTAGTCCATTGCCTTGCTTACCGGATGTTCCAGGTGCATGGCATGAGCCATTATGAGAGTCTTGGTTTGGGCGGATGATTTTTTCTCTGACTTGCTGCAACTGGCTAGCAGTAGGAATGAACCGACAATTAAGAATAGGGAAAAACAGTAAGAGCGAACGGTATTTGTCATAAATTTATCTGTACTCAGAATTAGTTGAATGTACAAGTCCAATGTGGAAGTAAGTCCGGTACAGTACCGGATTAATTTAGGTCATCCCTTAAGTTTTTAACAAAGAAGAAAGATTATATCCCCAAAACAACTAATTTTCAAGCTCGGCTTAATGCTACTTAAACCAATTACACAATTTTTATAATGATAACAAGCTTAAATCTTTATAATCAGCATTCCGAAACCGGTTTTCTAGACGGGAACCTTGTGAAATTTAAAATATTCCCTGGCATTGTAATAACAGATGTCTGAAATAATCTTACCCAACCACTCCATATCGTTTGGGAGTTCACCATTAGCTACATCGTTGCCGATCAGATTGCAGAGAATACGTCGAAAGTATTCGTGCCGTGGAAATGAAAGAAAACTACGTGAGTCTGTTAACATACCCACAAAGCAGCTCAGCAGCCCCATATTAGAAAGAATGTTCATCTGTTCTTCCATACCGTCTTTTTGGTCAAGGAACCACCAGGCCGAGCCGTATTGAATTTTACCTTTCACGGATCCGTCATTGAAGTTCCCCGTCATGGTAGCCATTACTTCATTATCGGCAGGGTTGAGGTTGTATAAAATTGTTTTAGCAAGCTCTTCGGTTTGATCCAGTTCATTCAGAAAGTTTGCCAGTGATTGGCTTTGTTGGAAATCGCCGATAGAGTCAAACCCAACGGCAGCACCCATTTTATCATACATTCGTTTATTTGCATTGCGCAGGGCCCCAAGGTGGAACTGCTGGACCCATCCACGCTGGTTATACAGTTTGCCAAGCTGAAGCAGCAGATAATAAGTAAGGGCCTTTTTTTGATGCGGATTTAGTTTTTCGTTTTTGTTTCTGATACTGGAGAAAAAGGTATCCAGTTCTTTTTTTGAGCAAGGTTCATAATATATTCTTTCCAAACCATGATCGGAGAGACGACACCCGTGCTCCTGGAAATAATCGATTCGGTTCTCCAAAGCTGCAACCAGTTTGTCAAGGGAGTTTATTTCGATGTTACTCGCTTCCTGTAGCTGATCCAGGTATTCGTTGTACGATTTGGGATCATCGAAATTATACGCCGCATCTGGACGAAAAGCCGGCAAAACGGTAATACCGAGCTCACTGTTTTGGATTTCCCGGTGATGTTGCAGCGAATCGGTCGGATCATCGGTGGTACATACCACTTCAACATCCATCCGTCTGAGGAGATTACGGGCACTGAAGTCCGGGTGTTGTAGCTGCTCTGTGGTCGTAGCATAGATCTCGTCAGCACTTTCCTGGTTCAGGAGCTTTTCAATATTAAAGTAGTTCTTGAGCTCCATGTGAGTCCAGTGATAAAGCGGATTCCGCATTGTGTAAGGGACTGTATAGGCCCATTTTTGGAACTTTTCCCGGTCACTAGCATTGCCAGTTATATAATCTTCATCTATACCGAGCGTCCGCATAGCCCGCCATTTGTAGTGATCCCCATCCAGCCATATGTTAGTAATAGTATCAAAAGTCCGATTTTGGCTGATGTCGGCGGGAGGCAGGTGTGAGTGATAGTCGATAATCGGTAGCTTACTGGCGTAATTGTGGTAGAGCTTTCGTGCGGCTGAAGATTGTAAGAGAAAATCCTCCGATAGAAAATGTCCCATATAATTCATCCCCTTTATTTTAAATCAATGTACAAACGTTTGCACAATTAAATAAGTAGCTACTTCTTTATCAAGCTCAAACGTAATTAATAAGAAATAGGGGGAGGAAGGGTATTTGAATCTCTGAATTATTACGCAAGACATTTAGGATTTAATCGCATCCATTTTTAAGCGATGATCCTCTAACTATCAACTCAGGGTTTAAAAGGGTTTTTCTGGGAGTAAAGTCTTTTGTCTTGGTCTTTACCTGTTCAAGAAAAAGCTGTGCAGCCATGTTGCCCATCCGTTTGGTATGCTGGTCGACTGTGGTTAATCCCGGTTCAATAAATGATCCTGATACATCATTGCTATATCCAACAAAGGCAACCTGTTCCGGTATTTTGATTCCTTTTTCTTTGAATACCTGCATAGCTCCCATTGCAGCAAAATCACTTGCTGAAAAAATAGCATCCGGCAGTTTGCCCATTTGCAACAGGTTATTGGCCATATCTCTGCCCAATTCAACCACCCGTTTCATTGAATATATGAGGTCTTCCTCAATAATCAATTCCTGATCAATAGGGATACCATGCTCACGCTGGGCATCGATATAGCCTTTTAGTCGATCCTGGTAAATATTAATATGCTGTTTTCCTGCAAAGTGTACAATGCGTTTGCATCCCTGTTCAATCAGATGGGTAACCGCTTTGTATGAACCAAGGTAATCGTTGGTTACAACTGCATTTACGTCCAGAGATTCATTAACCCGATCATATAAAATCAGGGGAACACCCAGTTCTTTAACTTTTCTAAAATGGTCGAATTTAATGGTTTCTTTTGCTACAGAAGCGATTATACCATCAACTTGTATTTTGAGAAGAGCCTCGATATTTGCTTGTTCTTTTGAGTATTGGTCATCCGACTGGCAGATAATCAGGTTATATCCCTCGGTCCTTATTACTTCTTCAATTCCCCGTATTACTGAAGCAAAAAAACTTCGATCAGAGGTAGGAACAATAGCCCCTATGATATTACTTTTCCCCTTCCGTAGTGCCGCTGCTATGCTGTTGGGTTGGTAGTTAAGCTTCTCCGCAACATCCCAAACTGCTTGCTTAGTAGCAGTACTGATTCGGGGGTGATTCCTAAGCGCCCTGGAAACAGTAGAAGCAGTTATATCCAGTTCTTTCGCAATATCACGGATGGTTACTTTTTTCTTTTTCATTAGTCAGTTGTATAGAGATACAAGAAAACATAGATTTCTCAAAAGATGTTTTCTTGAAAATTGATTACCATTTGAGGTTTGTTCATATGTCGTTTTATTATCATCCTTGGTTTTTACATACCACACCAATCACAAAGACACAAATTCAAGGGCTAACTTAATTTTTACCAAGGTCCCATACCTCTCAATATCCAAAATTAAATTATACGATGTATAAGGATGTATAAGCAAAAAAACAAAGACAGATTTGATCGGCTGTCCATCTAAAATCAATATTTATTTTAGCTTTGCTTCAATAAATTAACCTAGTTTAATAAGCAACCTTTTTTTAAAATTCAATGCAAACGTTTAATCAAATCATTTAGAAATATTACTTGGTTTAATCCGGGTATACTGGATCAATTATATAAGTTGGCAGTAATTTGTAAAAAAATGTAAATAGTATTGACAAAAGATTGTATAAAGTTACCTTGAATTAGTGCAAACGTTTTCACAAAAGTTTCATTGAGCTGAATTTCCTGCAAGTGTAAGACACGCTGCAGGATAAGGGGATAAAATTTGGCAATAGAAACTAATCTGTCGAAAACAATCTTACCAGAACTACTTTAAATTTAATAAGGGACTAAAAAATATGGGGAAACGACACACAGTTAACGTGCTAGGTTTTTTTATTTGTGCGGTCTTGCTCGCAGGGTTACCCTCGCAGCTATACGCACAGGACTCCTACGAGGTAAGTGGGACAGTAACTTCAGCCGTGGACGGGGAAACATTACCGGGAGTAAATATTTCGGTTTTGGGAACCTCTATCGGTACATCTACTAATGCTGATGGTGCTTACTCTCTACAGGTACCATCTGCAAGTGATACACTTGTCTTTTCATTCGTAGGATTTCAAACACGACAGGTGCCAATAAACGGACGTTCAACTATCAATATCGAAATGACCTCTCAGGCTATTGAGGGTGAAGAGCTCGTTGTTGTTGGTTATGGTCAACAGGAGGCACAGGATATAACAGGTTCTGTCTCGACTGTTTCTTCCGACCAGCTTACGGAAGTTCCGGTTTCCGATCCTGCCTCAGCTCTACAGGGTAGAGCAGCGGGTGTGATGGTTTCAAGTACTGGAAATGGCACTCCGGGAGAAGGTGTTGTAGTTCGTATTCGTGGACGCCGTTCGCTTACGGCTGGCAACGATCCGCTTTTTGTGGTTGACGGCATCCCGTTCAGTGGCAATTTAAGTGATATCAATACAGAAAATATTGAGTCAATGGAAGTATTGAAGGATGCTTCAGCTACGGCTATTTATGGTTCTCGTGGTGCCAACGGTGTTGTTTTGATTACCACCAAGCGAGGAGGTAACCATGAAACACTCGTCTCCTACGATGGGTATTATGGCATGTCTGTTCAACTTTCAAATCCGGATGTGTTTAATGGGCAAGAGTTTGCAGAAATGAAGCGAGAGGCCCATCGTAATGCCGGAAGCTATGGGGGTGATGATGCGAATATTTTTACCGCACCAGAGCTGGAGTCTATCCAAAATGGAAACTCCTACGATTATGCTGATCGCGTCACTGATGATTATGGTTATCAGCAGAGTCATAATATTACCATTCAGGGGGGTAATCAAAGTACTCAGTTTTCAATAAGTACCAACTATTTTAATGAGGTCGGCATAATTCCTGGTCAGAGCTTTGACCGTTATAATGTACGTATCAACCTTGATCACGATATAAGCGATAGACTTCATATAGGTACTTCGACGCTGCTTGCACGAAATGTTCGAGATGTTGGTTCGAATCCCTTTGGGACGGCACTGGCCATGAATCCACTCGGGGATCCTTATAATGAAGATGGAACGCTTGATTTCCGACCTACCAACGACGGGTTGATTGCTAATCCATTAAATGACCTGGTGCCCGGCAAAATGTTAGATGACCGAACCAGAACACGTATTTTTAGCAATATTTTTGCCGAATACGATATTTCTGATAACCTTTCATATCGGTTAAATTTTGGCCCGGATCTTACCTCCTTTCGCCGTGGAATATTTCAAGGTACGCTCACTACTGCTCGTGCTGAGGGAACTCCATATGCTGAGAAAAGGACTCATAGAACTCAATCATATACTTTTGAGAATATTCTAAATTACCAACAGTCTTTCGGTGAAGATCATGAAATTGATGCTACCGGTTTGTTTAGTATGCAGTCCAAGAATATTGACAGAGATAGTGTTGCTGTTTCAGGACTTCCGTATGAGTCTCAAAAATATCACAATTTAGGTACTGCTAATACTTCGGAATTTTATGGTAGTTATCTTGAAGAGTGGACCATAATGTCTTTTATGGGACGTGTTAATTATCAATTTAAAGATAAATACCTGTTGACAGTAACCGGACGTGCCGACGGTTCATCCCGACTGGCCGAAGGGAATAAATGGGGAATTTTCCCCTCTGCTGCTCTCGGTTGGAGGATTATCGAAGAACCGTTCATGAACGGGCAGGACCTGTTTTCCGACCTGAAATTAAGGGTCAGTTACGGGGTGACAGGTAATACGGCTATCGATCCTTATCAGACCCGAAGCTTGCTTGGTCAAACGGCATATCAGTTTGCGGAAACAGCCGGTTACGGTTACTCCCCAGAACAGATTTCTAATCCAAACCTGCAATGGGAGACCAGTAAGCAGTATAATATTGGGTTGGATTTCGGTCTCTGGAATTCAAGGGTGACCGGTAGTATAGAAGCGTATCAGACCAATACAACGGATATGCTCCTTGAACGGAACTTGCCCATAACCTCTGGCTTTGGATCAGTATTTCAGAATATTGGTGAAACCAGGAACATAGGGCTGGAAGTGGCATTGAGCACCCAGAATATAGCTGGTAATACCCGTGATGACTTCTCTTGGAACAGCGACATCACATTTTCCAGGAACCATGAAGAGATCGTCGCCCTGTTTGGTGATAATGAGGATGACGTCGGAAATCAATGGTTTATTGGTGAACCGCTTACCGTGTGGTATGATTATGAAAAGATCGGCATCTGGCAATCAGATGAAGCCCAAGAGGCTAACTCATACGGTCAGGAACCCGGTGAAATCAAGGTTAAAGATCAAAATGGAGATGGTACCATCAATGAACAGGATCGGGTCATTCAGGGCACCAACTTGCCAGACTGGACGGCCGGTTTTGCAAACCACTTCAGCTATAAAGGTTTTGATCTGTCCGTCTATCTATATGCCAGCGTCGGTCAAACTATCGATAATTCGTTTAACAGACCGAACATGATCGGCCGGTATAACACTGCCGATCGTGAATACTGGACGCCGGATAACCCAACTAACAAGCAACCTCGACCAGAGGCAGGTGTTGAGTTTCCACTATATGGCTCATCACGGGGATATCAGGATGGATCTTTCCTGAAAATCCGCAACGTCAGGCTGGGGTACAATTTACCAGCAAGCCTTACCAATCAACTGGGGATCCGGTCACTCAGAGTTTATGCTAATGCAGAAACACCGCTGCTTATTTCCAAAACAGGTAACATCGATCCTGAGCAGTATGACGGTGTAATCGGGGGAGAAGTGCCCACGACACGTCTCTATACAGTTGGTGTTAACATTAATTTTTAATGACAAGGAATTAGCATAATGAAGAAATTAATATATCTATCAATAATATCTAGTTTAGTAGTACTGCTTTCCTCGTGTGATGTCTTGAATGAAGATCTGGTATCGGAAGTAAGTACCGATACACATTATACGACCCCCAGTGGGTTTGAGGATGCAGTAAATGCCGCGTATGCACCACTGCGTAATTACTATGGTAATAATGTGGGGGCGTACCTCGAAGAATACGGAACCGATCTTGTCCAAAATGCAGGTCATGGTGGATTTCACCACTATAACCAATTTACCGCTGCATTAAACTCGGAAGATGGTATTGTTAATTCACATTGGAGCAGTAGTTATGAAGCGATTAATACCACGAATGCGGCCATTAATCGTGCGGAACAATTGACGGATTTGTCTGAGTCAGAGCAGCAGACAATACAAGCAAGGTTAGGTGAAGCTCACGCACTTCGCGCCTATTATTACTTCATGCTGGTACAGCACTTCGGTGCTGTACACCTTTCTACGGAGGAAACAATCGGTGTTGAGACCGAGGCTAACAGGACACCACCTGCTGAGGTTTACCAGCAGATCGTGAGTGATCTGGAAACCGCTATCAATAATCTACCGTCCGATCCGGGAGAACAACAGTTTGGGCGTGTAACTGAGCCTGTAGCCAAGATGATGCTTTCCCAGGTACTGCTGACCCGGGGCTACCAGGACTTTGCCGAAGGTGATGATTTTAGCCGTGCGGCAAGTCTTGCTGAAAGCGTTATTAATGACTACAATTTCCAGTTGCTTGATGACTATGGTGATATTTTTGCCCAGGGTAATCAGCAAAATTCGGAGATAATATGGTCCATTCAGTACGGCACAGATCCGCTGATT
>JBEPXS010000063.1:0-11979 GCA_041641755.1 Balneolaceae bacterium | reverse complement strand
AGCTGGTCGCTGGCTATCAGACCGAATATTCCGGGATGCGCTGGGCGATGTTCATGCTTTCGGAATATGCCGATATGCTCCTGCTGTCGCTGCTGGGAGCGGTGCTCTTCTTCGGAGGATGGAACAGCCCGTTTGGATCCTTTATGTCGGGTCCGCTCTGGGGATTCTTCTGGTTCATGTTGAAGGGATTGCTGCTGGTGTTTGTGATGATGTGGATACGCTGGACGCTGCCGAGGTACCGGGTCGACCAGTTGATGCATATCTGCTGGAGCATCCTGATCCCGGCTTCATTTATCAACCTGATGCTGGTGGCCCTGTGGGAAATGATCTTTTAAACAATAGGAGTTCAGAACAATGACGAACGTTTTTAGTGAAGGATGGCTGACGTTTAAATCGATCTTTACGGGAATGGGGGTCACAATCCGCCACCTGTTCCAGCCGTCGGTAACTGAACGATACCCGGAAGAAAAAATCGAGCTCCCGAAAGGAGCCCGGGCTAAACTGTATGTGAATATTGATGACTGTATCGGCTGCAGCCTGTGCGAGCGGGCCTGTCCGGTCAACTGCATCACTATTGAAAAGGTGAAAGCAACCAAGGATGTGGACCTGGGTAAAACGTCGACGGGCAATCCCAAACGATTCTGGATTACCGATTTTGAAATTGATATGGCCAAATGCATGTACTGCGACCTATGTGTATACCCGTGTCCCACCGAATGCATTTATATGATTCCCGATTATGAGTATTCGGAATACGACCGCCAGAACCTGATCTACCAGTTTAGTGAATTGGGACACGATAAGGTGGCTCAGGTAAAAGAGAAGGCGGAACAGGAGGCGGAGGAGCAGCGGCGAAAGAAACAGGAGGCCAAAAAGAAAAAGGCTCAAAAACGTAAAGCCCAATCAGAAAAAGGATCAACAAAAAGCGACAATGAGGAATCATAGAATATGGAACTGACAACTATCCTTTTCTACCTTTTTTCAGTGGCAACCATCGGTGCGGCACTGGTTATGGTATTTTCTAAAAATATTGTGCACTCCGCATTCGCCCTGATGTTTACCCTGATCGGCGTGGCTGCACTTTACGTGCTGTTATATGCTGATTTTATTGCGGCTACCCAGCTACTGGTTTACGTAGGTGGTATCCTGATTCTCATCCTTTTCGGCGTGATGCTTACTTCTCAGAAGAGTGACACCCTGAATTTTGAAACAGTCATGGTGAACGTACTGCCCGCATCGATCTTGTCGGTCGGAGCTGTTCTGGTACTGCTGGCGGTATTTTTCTCAACAGACTGGGCTGGTTCCTGGACCACAGAACATTCCGATACGGTTACCGGCCTGGGGAACATGCTAATGGGAGATTACATTCTGCCGTTCATCATCGCCGGCGTATTGCTGCTCATCGCCATTATCGGGGCGATCCTGATGTCAACGCGAATAAGTGCCAACACTCAAGAAAGCAATTAAAATAGATATGGATCTAATAATCGAGCCCGGACTAACTCACTTTTTGGCTGTCAGTGCCATCCTGTTTTCACTGGGATTGATGACAGTATTGTCAAGACGGAATGTAATTATGGTTTTGATGGGTATCGAGCTGATACTGAATGCCGCCAACATCAATTTTATCGCCTTCAGCCGGTTTACGGAACTATCTCTGGAAGGACAGATGATCGGGCTGTTTGTAGTGATTATTGCAGCAGCCGAGGCCGCAGTAGCGCTCGCCATAGCCCTGAATATTTACAACCGGTTTAAGACCATTAATGTAGATCAAATTAGTCAGCTTAAAGGATAATACCTCTACCAAAGATTATTGACGTATGGAACTGCAAACATTTATACCCTTAGCATTGTTGATTCTCCTGCTGCCCCTGGCGGGATTTGTCACCCTCATTTTTGCCGGTAAAAAACTACCGCGGAAGGGCGACTGGCTGGCCACTGCGGTAATCAGCATGTCTTTCCTGCTCTCTCTTACTCTGCTCATTGTAAAGCTGGGATGGTATCCGGATGAATCTATCACCGGCAGTTTCAACTGGTTGGTGCTCGGTGATGCGATGTTCGGCAGTACACTGGCCATCGAGCTGGGGATCCTGATCGACAACCTCACGGTTGTGATGATAACGGTGGTGACCCTGGTCAGTACGCTGGTTCATTTCTTTTCGATCGGTTATATGGAGGGAGACGTGCGTTACACGAGGTATTTCGCCTATTTGGGACTGTTCTCCTTCTCCATGCTAGGCATCGTACTGACCCACAATCTGCTGATGATGTACATCTTCTGGGAATTGGTGGGGATCTGTTCCTATCTGCTGATCGGGCACTGGTACGAGAAGAAATCCGCATCGAATGCCGCCAACAAGGCGTTTATTGTAAACAGGGTAGGGGATGCCGGAATGTTTATCGGTATCATGATCCTGTTTACCAATTTCTCGACCTTTACCTTTGAAACGATCTTTGAATCAATATCGGCTGGGATCCTGCCGTTTGGCAGCACCGGCTGGCTTACGGCTGCCGGAATCCTGATATTTTGTGGTGCCGTCGGCAAGTCGGCACAATTCCCTCTGCAGATATGGCTGCCCGATGCGATGGAGGGTCCCACTCCGATCAGTGCGCTTATTCATGCAGCCACGATGGTTGCCGCCGGCGTATTCCTGGTGGCCCGTATTTTTCCGATATTAACGGCTGATGCCCTTATGGTCATCGCCTATATCGGGGCCATAACGGCGCTGATTGCCGCCACTGTCGCCATCACCCAATATGATTTCAAGAAAGTTCTGGCCTATTCCACCATCAGTCAGCTGGGCTATATGATCTTGGGGCTGGGCGTTGGTGCCTATGCCGCGGGATTCATGCATTTGGTGACGCACGCCGCGTTCAAAGCGGGACTTTTCCTGGCTGCCGGCAGTGTCATCTACGCTATGCATCATGCCCTGCACAAACGGGAGGACCACCATACCGACGCCCAGGATATCCGCAACATGGGCGGACTGAAATCGAAGATGCCGGTGACCTACTGGACCTTTGTCATCTTTACGTTGGCTATTTCGGGAATCCCGCTTACTTCCGGTTTCCTCAGCAAAGATGAAATCCTGGCAGGGACGCTTGCCTACAGTTCGCTGAACGGGCATTACCTGCTTCCGCTGATTGGTTTTATAGCTGCAGGTTTAACAGCATTCTATATGTTTCGGCTGCTTATCCTGGCATTTCACGGCAACCATGCCAACACGTCGAGACTTGCTGACCTCCGGGAATCCCCTAAAGTGATGACGATTCCCCTGATGGTACTGGCCGGGTTGTCCTTCTTCATATTCTATAGTTTTAATCCCTTCGGGGCCGCATCTGGATGGTTCTTTGCAGCTATCGAACGACCGATGAGCCTGGTCCCCGAACTGATGCAGCCCACTGGTGCAGTCTTATTCCATGAAACCGTGCAAGGAGTGCACGGAATCGCGATGTTCATTTCGATTCTGGTGGCAGGAGCTGGTATTCTGGGGGCGTTCCTGGTGTACAGCTGGAAGAAGATCAGTGCCGATCAGCTGGCATCCTATATGAGCGTACTGTACCGTGGCGCAGTTGATAAATGGTATTTCGATGCAATCTACAACCGCGTATTTGTAGACGGGACCATCCGACTGGCTAGGATTTTGCGATGGTTCGACGAGCGGGTAATTGACGGGCTGGTGAATGGCACCGCGGTTGTGGCTCGAAAGCTCTCGCAGGGCGGCCGATGGTTTGACACCTATATCGTTGACGGGCTGATCAATGGCATCGCAGAGATCACGGACAGGGCCGGTAACATGCTCGGAAAGCTTCAGACGGGAAAAGTGCAGACCTATCTCGTCTATATCGTATTCAGTTTCATTGTTCTGTTCGTTCTGTACCTGCAGATCTGAGGAACAAGCTATAATCCTTTTGAAAGTAAAACATAACGGAGATCTAAAAATATGGAATTTCAATTGTTTGGTATCGGTATCCTGTCGTGGATTGTTTTTATTCCGATTGTGGGAATGCTCATCGTGCTTTTGCTACCCGATAAGAAGCACGATGCCATGCGCTGGACGGCGGTCGTCGTAACCGGTATTCAGGTGTTGCTTGCTGCGGTCCTCTTCCGAGGATTTGACCGCTCCATGCTGGGAATCAATGAGGCAGAAAGTTTTCAGTTCATCGAGAAATTCAATTGGATTACAGTGGAGTCGGTACCCTGGGTTGGGAAGATAGAGATCACCTACTTCCTGGGAATCGACGGATTGAGTGTGATCATGGTTATCCTGACCGCGCTGATCTCACTTATCGGGGTTATCTCTTCTTGGAATATCACTAAGATGGTAAAGGGCTATTTTGCCTTGTACCTGCTGCTGGTGACCGGCATGATGGGCGTGTTCGTATCGCTTGATTTCTTCCTGTTCTTCATCTTCTGGGAAGTGATGCTGCTGCCGATGTATTTCCTGATCGGAATTTGGGGCGGACCCAGACGACAATATGCCGCTATCAAGTTTTTCCTCTACACTTTTGTCGGCGGCGTACTGATGATGCTGGTGATGCTGGCGCTTTACTTCAGCGTGGCGTATACCGATCCCGCCACCGGAAACTCGATCCACACCTTCAACCTGCTCCACATGATGAACCCGGAGAATTTTGTAGCCGGATCGTTGCTGGCGGGAATCGATACCACCTGGCGCTATGTAGCCTGGCTGGCCCTGTTTATCAACTTTGCCATTAAGATCCCGATCTTCCCGTTCCACACCTGGCTGCCTGATGCCCACGTGGAGGCTCCGACACCGATCAGTGTCATACTGGCCGGCGTGCTGTTGAAGCTTGGAGCTTACGGACTTCTACGAATCAGTTTCCCGATATTCCCGGATGCTACCGTCTACTTTGCTTATATGATGGCGGTATTGGGGATGATCAGCATTATTTACGGCGCATTCTGTGCCATGGCCCAAGACGATTTCAAAAAGCTGATCGCCTACTCCTCTGTAAGTCACATGGGCATAGTGGTACTTGGTATTGCCGCACTGAACACCCAGGGAATGGTGGGCGGCGTTTTTCAGATGTTTAACCACGGTATTATAACGGCTGTCTTATTCCTGGTCGTCGGTGTTATCTACGACCGAACGAAGAAACGCGGCCTGTACGATTTTGGTGGAATAGCTAATGTGATGCCCCGCTACATGGGCGTAGCGGTAATCGGGATGTTTGCAGCGCTGGGACTGCCGGGTCTCAACGGTTTTGTCAGTGAACTGTTCTCGTTCCTCGGAGCTTTCGAATCGTACCGCTGGCTTACCATCATATCGGTATCTGGTATTATCCTGACGGCTGCATATATATTGTGGACGATTCAGCGTGTATTCCTGGGTGAGGCTCCGCCTCAGTTTGAAAGTCTCCCCGACCTGTCACTGCGGGAAAAGTTCAGCTTCATCCCGCTGATTATTTTGATTATCCTGCTGGGAATCTATCCCGCACCGGCCGTGGAACTGATGAATACCTCGCTGAGCCAATTGGTAGAACTGGTCACAATCGGAATTAATTAACAAATGCAGTTATCACTCATTTGATAACCTGTGAACGATGAGTATCAATTATGATTGAACATATATTGCAAAGTATAAGTCAATTTTATCCGGAGATAACCCTCGTGATGGCCCTGTGCGTCATTGTCACCACAGACTTCTTCCTGAACAGAAAAGATCATACCGCGGGATGGATTCTTTTCGGAGGTGTGGTCTTCAGCGGACTCTTTGTGCTGATGCAGCTGGGATGGGAGCAGTCGATATTCAGCGATACGATAGCGGTCGATCCCTTTGCCGTGTTCTTCAAAGTGGTGTTGATTATTGTTAGCCTTTTTATCGTACTTTTCTCCATGCAGTCCGGTGAAATCGAAGCGTATAGGTCGCGGATTGGGGAATATTACATGCTCCTGACCGGGATGATCCTGGGTATGTTCCTGATGGTGAGCGCAACCAACCTGCTGCTAATGTATCTGGCGTTTGAGATGACCAGCATAAGCTCCTACATACTGAGCGGTTTCACCAAGGAATCCAGAAGATCAGCCGAGGCCTCCATGAAGTTTATCGTCTTCGGGGGCGTCTCTTCGGGCGTACTTCTGTACGGAATCTCCCTGCTGTGCGGCATCACCGGGGCCACCGATATCTACGGTGTGAATGCAGCCCTGGCAACCGGTATTGGTCAGCCGCTGGTGCTGTCTGTAGCGATCCTGATGATCATCGCCGGATTGGGTTTCAAAATCGCGGTGGTACCGTTCCACTTCTGGGCACCAGATGTGTATGAGGGCGCCCCGTATACGATATCCGCTTTTCTTGCGATAGCCTCCAAAATAGCCGCTTTTGCAATGCTTATACGGTTTTTTACGGTGTCATTTATCGACATTGACAGTATAGGGATTACCGGTATTTGGAGCGTGCTTGAAGGGGTAAACTGGAATCTTATTTTGGCAGTGACCGCAGCCCTGGCGATGATTGTGGGGAACCTGACCGCCCTGCGGCAGGACAATATCAAACGGATGCTTGCTTACTCCAGCATAGCGCACGCCGGGTATATCCTGATGGGACTCGTAGTACTGTCTGAAGAAGGACTGACCGCTATCATGATCTATGTAATGATATACCTGTTCATGAATCTCGGTGCCTTCTATGTGGCGATGCTTTTTTCTGACAAGCTGGGCAGTGAATCGATCGAGGACTTTAAAGGATTGGGTTACCGGGCGCCCCTGGAAAGCGTATCTATGACCATCTTTCTGGTGGCCCTTACGGGATTGCCTCCGACGGGCGGATTTATAGCCAAGTTGTATATTTTCGGTACCGCCATCAGCGCAGGATGGATTTGGCTGGTGCTTATAGCTGGTGTTACCACTGTAATTTCACTGTTCTACTATATCCGGGTTGTTAAAAATCTTTTCCTTGTGCAACCGAAAGGTCCTGTTGATCCATTGGTCTATACGATGAGTTCGAAAGTTATTCTAATCATGTTGCTGATACCGGTACTCGTTTTGGGGGTATACTTTACGCCCGTACTGGAGTTCGCTCGATATTCGATGAAAATATTTGGGATGTAAATACAAGATTGAGGCCATTTTTTATGAATCGAACAATAATAATAAACCGATGGGGGTATCATTATGAAAGGGAAGATCAAAAAATTGTTAGAGCTGGCTGATATGGACCTCGAAAGAAGCCACAGGGAACTGTATCAACCTGCGGAAGATGTTGTGGAATATTCCGTATGTATATTAGCACGGAGGGCGCTATATCTCTATCTACAGGCCCTGTTCCTGTTGTTTGCTGAGGAGGAAAACGAACCCATAACTGATGAGGAGCCCACACTGGAGTACCTAATAAACTACTGTGGTAAGCATGACGATCGCATTAAGTCCCTGGATATTTCCCTGGTGTACTGCAAAGGCAAAGGGATAATCACGGGAGATGAGGACAACTTCTTCTTCTGCAACGATGTGTTCAAGGTGAAGTATTGCTCTGAACTGGCAGAAAGTGTGCGAGGACTGGTCTTTGAAAAAGTGGAGCAGCTGGCTTGATTCGGGTCAGGGATTACGTGTTCTAGATACGATTTAACAAATAAAATATAAATACCAGATGCGGTTTTGTATATTGTGGGGCCGCGGCAGACATGGTTCCGCATAATAATTAACGCCTGTTACTCACTTAAATCAAGAAAAGCATCTAATGTTTTCAACTTCTTGCCACTATGGACTTCAAGCAATGATCTTTATCGCTTTGCATTCATCAGAAGATGAAAATGTTGAGCTGAATAGAATTGCTTCCAAACAGGATATCCCGAAACATTTTCTGAGTAAAATTTTGCAGCTGCTGGTCAAGCATAAATTGCTGGTTTCAATGAAGGGCCCCAAAGGGGGGTTCAACCTGAACCGCCCGGCTGATGAGATTACGCTCATTGAAGTTGTTGAGGCCATTGACGGACTGGATATGTTTAACCAGTGCGGCATTGGGTTTAAACGGTGTAATGACGACCATCCCTGTCCGATCCATCATGAATACAAACATGTGAGAAACAGGATACAGGAACTTTTCGAAACCAAGACACTGAAAGAACTGACCAAGGAAGTTGAAAGTGGAGACAGTATAGTCAGTCTGGGTAAACCACTGGCAAAAGATAATTAGTAAGCATGCCACAAGCAGCGGAAGTTCCGAGAATAATATAGCAAAGGGAACCTTTTTTCTGAATAAATTGGAGTTTTTTGTCTAAATATCTTATATATTAAAAAGGACTTGAAGAGCAGGTAAATAAAAGCCCTTCAAAATCCCAATTCCATAACTAGGAGGGATAACATTATGGCTTTTCAAATAAATGACCGATGTATCAACTGTGGTTACTGTATCTCGGAATGTCCCAATCGGGCCATCTATGAACCGGGTATGAAATGGACGCTGGAAGAAGGTACCAACCTGAGAGGAACCGTGATTTTATACAACGGCATGCAGGTCGAAGCGGGGCGAATGATGGAGCCTGTGTCAGAGGAATTTTACTTCATTGTTCCCGAAAAATGTGCAGAGTGTGAAGGTATGTATGGAATGCCCCAGTGCCTTGAGGTTTGTCCGGATCCTGATGCTATTGTGATCCATCCCTCGTTCAGAGAATCAGCTGACGAATTGTTAGACAAGCAGCTGTGGTTGAACCTGTAGACAGGGCGGTACCCGGGAAGCAATCGGGGATTTTACGGTAAGGTAGCGAAAATCGAAACCAGAATGAGAAGAATATGAGTATGAATATTGGAATAGATGAACAGGACAGAAAACAGGTGGCAGACAGCCTTCAACAGCTTCTTGCTGACGAGTTTCTATTATACACCAAGACCCGAAACTACCACTGGAATATAGAATCCTTCAATTTTATGGAGCTACACAGGCTGTATGAGGAACAGTACGATGTCTTGGCGGTGATGATCGATGAGATCGCCGAACGGATCCGGACGCTGGGATTCATCAGCAAGGGCAGGATGGCTGATTTCCTTGAGATTACCCGGTTAGAGGAACAGGATTATGTAACGAAAGCCAAAGAACAGTTGCCCAACCTTATAAATGACCACGAGGCTGTAATAAGGACCCTGCGACAATGTATAACTGATTTCGATGAAAAGTATCACGATGTGGGAAGCAGCGATTTTGTGGCGGAGCTTATGGAGCAACACGAAAAGATGAGATGGATGCTGAGTTCTTTTTTACCCAAACATTAATACCCGAATTAATGCGGGTGAACCAAGGTGATCATCATGTTTTCTGCTACATGTCATTACGGGCTACAGGCTATGTTTTATATCGCCAATCATGCTACAAAAGATATCAACGTAGGATCACTGGAGATTGCCGAAGAACAGGATATCCCCAAACACTTTTTAAGTAAGATATTGCAGCTGTTGGTTAAACATAAATTGCTGGTATCCACCAAGGGACCATCTGGTGGATTCAAGCTCGGACGCGATCCCAAAGATATTACGATAATCGAGGTGGTAGAGGCGATCGACGGACTGGATATTTTTGAGCAGTGCGGTTTTGGATTCAAAATATGTGACAGCGGTGATCCGTGTCCCATACATCACGATTATGAAAATATTAGAAACAAGGTCTACCATCTTTTTAAAGATACTTCGCTGGAGGAATTGGTTAACGAGGTAAATAACGGCAAAAACTTCGTCAGTGTCGGAGGCAATGCCAATACCAACAGCCAGAATAGTTTTAAGGAAGCGAATCAAAAATGATATTGAATTATATCCGGAGGAATAATTATGTCGAATCAAACGGTTACGATTGATGCTAACGAGGCAACCGCATATATTGCTCACAACCTGAGTGAAGTTATTGCAATCTATCCGATTACACCTGCTTCCCCGATGGGAGAGTGGGCCGATGAGTGGACGATGGCCGGCAAAAAAAACATTTGGGGTACGGTACCAGAGGTTGTGGAACTGCAGAGTGAAGGGGGGGCGGCCGGTACGCTACACGGTGCGCTGCAGACCGGGGCACTTGGCTCCACCTTTACCGCATCCCAGGGACTACTCCTTATGATGCCAAACCTCTATAAAATTGCAGGTGAACTCACACCCACAGTTGTGCACGTGGCTTCCAGAACTGTGGCGACGCACGCACTCTCCATTTTTGCTGATCACAGTGACACCATGGCGATGCGATCAACGGGAATGGCCCTGTTGAGTTCAAACAGCGTACAGGAAGCGATGGATATGGCCCTTATTGCACACGCCTCAACACTGGAGTCCCGCATCCCATTCATCCATTTCTTTGATGGATTCAGAACTTCACACGAGGTACAGAAAATCATTCAGATCCCGACGGATGTTATGCGGGCAATGATTAATGACGACAGGATTATCGAACACCGCAACCGGGCGTTAACGCCTGATAGTCCCGTTCTGCGTGGTACCGCACAGAACCCGGATGTCTTTTTCCAGGCGCGCGAAACCGTCAACAAGTATTATGATGCCTGTCCGGATATTGTGCAACAAAAAATGAACCAGTTTGCCGAACAAACCGGTCGTGCCTACAAACTGTTTGAGTATCATGGGCCGGATGATGCCGAACGGGTCATAATGCTTATGGGCTCAGGTGCGGAAACCGCCCATGAGACCGTGGAGCGAATGAACAGAGATGGTGAGAAAGTGGGATTGGTCAAAGTTCGTCTCTATCGCCCGTTCAGCATGCAGCATATGATCGAAGCCCTGCCAGAAACGGTTCAGGCTATTGCTGCGCTCGACCGTACCAAGGAGCCAGGAAGTACCGGTGAGCCGCTCTACAATGATGTGCTGGCTGCGTTGCAGGAGAACAGGGTTGAGTCATGGAAGTCGTTTAAAAAAGAACCCAAAGTGATAAACGGCCGGTATGGACTCTCCTCCAAGGAGTTTACCCCGCTGATGGTTCGACGAGTATTCGACGAGTTGGTAGAAAGTAAACCCAAAAATCATTTTACCATTGGAATACACGATGATGTCACTAATACCAGTCTGGAGTATGAAACCGAGGGCTGGGACAGCGACGAGGAGGTATTCGAGGGCCTGTTCTACGGACTGGGCTCGGACGGTACGGTAAGTGCCAACAAAAACTCGATCAAGATTATCGGGGATAATACCGACTATTATGCCCAGGGGTATTTTGTATATGATTCGAAAAAATCAGGTGCCCAGACCGTTTCCCACCTGCGGTTTGGCCCCAATCCAATACGGTCGGCCTACTTGATTGACAAGGCCAATTTTGTGGCCTGCCACCAGTTTCAGTTCTTGGAAAAATTTGAAATGCTGGATCATGCACGACCCGGCTCCACTTTCCTGCTGAACGCTCCGTATCCTGTCGACGAGGTTTGGGATCAGCTACCCAAAAAGGTTCAACAACAGATTATTGACAAGGATCTTAATTTCTACAGCATCGATGCGTACAAGGTAGCTCGCGAGAATGGCATGGGTACCCGTATCAACACGGTGATGCAGACCTGCTTCTTTGCGATCTCAGAGATTCTGCCCAAAGATAAAGCGATACTGCTGATTAAGGATGCCATTAAGAAGGCGTACGGTATTAAGGGCAAAAAGGTACTGCAAAGCAACTATGCGGCGGTTGACAACTCGATAGAGAATCTACACAAAATTGAGGTACCCTCCACGGCAGATTCGGACCTGGAGATGAAACCCGCGGTGCCCGAAGAAGCGCCAGAATACGTACAGCAGGTTATTGCAGAGATTATTGCCGGTAACGGTGACGACCTTCCCGTGAGCTCTTTTGAACCGGATGGAACGTTTCCTACCGGAACCACCAGGTGGGAAAAACGCAACATTGCCCAGGAGATCCCGGTGCTGGAACCGGACATCTGCATCCAGTGCGGGAAGTGTATGCTAGTCTGTCCCCATGCAGTTATCCGTGAGAAGGCTTATGACGGGGATCTGCTGGAAGCCTCACCGGATACCTTCAAGTATATGGATGCGCGCGG
>JBEPXS010000062.1:0-12111 GCA_041641755.1 Balneolaceae bacterium | reverse complement strand
AGAAAACTGAACAGGGACTCAAAATGTCATACCATGCCTTGCTACTATTTGTCGTTTCCCAGCTTTGCTGAGTCAAATCATATGTTAACATGATCCGGATTAGTGAGCTTCCGGCGATAGGCTTTATGAGATAAGAGCCGAGACCGAAATTGAATTTTATTAATGACTCTTATAGTAATTGCCAAGGAATAATTGTAATCTATTTAGCCTTACCCAGATTTTGTAAAAAATCTTTAGTCTCGTCCCACCAGGGGGCCTTGGAGGCTTCTTCCCATTCCGCAATATACGGGAACCAGATAACAACTCCATCAGCATAGTGGCGAGCCGTTTCCAACTGAGTCTGCCAAAACTCTGCGTCGATATATGTACCGTCCAAAGCTTGATCATCCTTAGCGATATATTGAGGCCATAAAAAGGCATATACCGGTTTATCTCCACTTATACGCTTTGCCTCTTTCAAATAATATCTTGCACTGTTAACCCAGGCATCCTCGTCTTGATTAAAAGTATAAAGCTGAGGAAACAAGGCATCCACCTTATCTGCCATTGGTTTCAACTTGTCGTTCCTGCTTTGCCAGATTTGTAATCTCTCATCAGTAGGATAAGCCCAATAATTCTTGATAGGTACCATGTCGTAATATCCAAACTGCATGCCTGGCTGTGCTTCTTTGAACCAATCGTAAACAGTGGAATAGTTCTCGATACTCTTCTGCATCTCCGATTCCGTGGTATTAGTCGGCCAGTGCTCGATATCGATAATTGTCAACTCGTTGTTAACACCTTTAGCTACACCTGCCCATTCCTCTACCAATACCCTGGAGGGGAGTTCCCAAAGACCCACCTCGTCCATCGGTTTGTCCCACAACATCATCTCATATATTACTTTTACAGGAGTAAAACCCAACTCTCTCATGTTGGGCTTATCCAGGAATCGGGTTCCGTCAAACACCTCGAATTCAGCATCCGTTACCAGGGGCTCAGCTGAGTATTGCCCCAATCTCTCCATAAACAGTTTAGTTTCCGTCCACCAGGGGGCCGATGTATCCCAGCGGGAGTCTTCAGGCGCGTGAAGAACAATCCCATCGGCATATTTTCGGGCAAACTCCAGTTGTAGTTGCCAGAAATCCGAATCGATATTATTATCAAGCGATTCGTGATCATTCGCATTGTTCTGTGGCCAAAGGCATAGATAAATGGGTTGTCCGTCGTTGATACGGCGGGCTTCCTCTATTAAATATTTCATATTGAAAACCCATAGCTCCCGGTCTGTTGCCGTGGCAGGGGTCGGGAGGAAAAGAGCATCCACCTTCTGGCCTAACTTTTGAAGTCGATCATTCTTTTCCCGCCAGTTATCCAATCTTTCCTGCGCAGGTTCAGTGGACCAGTAGTCTTTAACCGGCAAAGCATTGTAAAAGCCGAAATTCGTATTCGGCATATCCTTTTTTAAATCATAGTACAATGACGAAAATCGCATCGTACTATTTTTCACGGTCTCCTCATCGTCACTATTTGTTGGCCATGACGGAATATTGACAAAAACCGTGTGACTTTCGGAATCGTCTATTTGTTGAAGTGCACTTAGAATAGAAGAGTCTGTAGGATATTCCCACCTGTTCGAGTCGTTGCGCGCCGTTTCCCAAAAATGATTCGTAGTCATAACATGCATAGGCCTGATTCCAAACTTTTCTACATCAGGCTTCTCTTGGAAGTCGGTTGCATCAAATACCTTAAACTCAGCATCAGTTACATCTGAGGAATCCAGCTCCAGGCCGGATACACGTATTTCTGTTTCTTCATTTTCATTTGTATAACCAGTGGTGATACTGGAGTCTTGGCCACAATTAGTCAAGATCCCCAGGCTTAGAATAAGCAAAAGAAAAAATCCAGGCTTAGTGCTCAACTGCTTAATAATAGAATAGATAGTAGTTTTCATTAAACTCTTCGTTTTTCAAGCATATCGTTCTTGTTTCCCTGATCAATATCGACGACAAGCTTATAATTCAATCCCTTTGCATATACTTGGTAATCAACAAATAATATAAATCAGTGCGGGGGAACTGCCTTTCGTTAAGGTATATATATTAAATGGTTATCTTTCACAGATCTGATGTATCTTTTTTGCCAATAATAAGAGCACCTGCTTTTCAGACAGAACTAAACCATTCACACCCCATAGTACTTCCGTTTCTCTATTTTTAATTTAGCTTGCTTTTCAGATGGTTTGGTCTGTACCCGAGTTGTACTCTTCTATATTTCTGCGTTTATCCTGTGTTCTTGCAGAAAGGATGTCACGTATTATTTTCAAATAGAGAATTCTTGTCTTGTTTACACCCGATCTATATCTTAAGTATCTGTTTTTGTGTAGTGTATGAGAGAATTTAGTTTGAATTTGAACTTCCTATCAATCACTGAGCTGTTCAGAGCTCGTTATTCTTCCACAAAGTCCAATAGATGCCCCATTATTTTCTGGCCTTTTGAGTTAAATCAACAATTTTTTACTCTTTATTATTTAGTAATCCTTCCTCTTTTCCTCTGTTAATTGGCAGCTGAGAGAAGAAGATTCTGAATAAAAAATTTATATTAAGAAACAGTATTATTTGCAACTGCATCTCCAGGAAGCCAAAAGAAAGGTTACACCATTTAATTTGATTAAGAAATTTTAATATATGAAAATTAAATAGTGTGTGTCAACCTCCGGTATTAGACTTTTTATAACGGCCTTTCGCTATTTGACATTTCAGTTGCATTAATTCAGAGCGACTATCACGAACTCAATTTTGAGCTCGTTGTGTCTCATCTTTCACACCTTCTAGCCAATATTCTGGAATTAATAAAAATGTCATCCTCTCCTTCAAAATATTCAGGTAGGACTTCAACTTGTATCAAGTACCTGACTCTATAATCAGATTGTCTTTAAAAACGAGGTTAATTGTATTGACGATCCTGGTTAAATCTTGCTTGGTAAGATTGGAGCCCGATGGCAGGCATAACCCCTGCTCAAACAGGTTTTCTGAAATTCCTTGACCATAGTATGGATACGACTTGAATATCGGCTGCATATGCATTGGTTTCCACAACGGTCTCGATTCAATATTTTCCTGTTTGAGCGCCAATCGAAGATCTTCTCGTGTAATTCCGCCAGTTTCCCGGGGATTTACCGTAATCGTAGTCAACCATCGATTTGAAACCATGTCTCGGGGTTCCTCAAGAAATGAAATACCCTCAAATTCAGATAATTTTTCCTTGTAAAATATATAGTTGGTTCTCCGCTGCTGTATTCTTTGCGACAAAATTTTCATCTGTCCGCGACCGACTCCCGCCACAATGTTGCTCATCCTGTAGTTATACCCGATATGTGAATGCTGATAATGGGGGGCTTCGTCACGAGCCTGTGTACTCAAAAACCTGGCTTTCTCAATCAGTTGCTTCTGGTCAGAAACCAACGCTCCGCCACCGGATGTGGTAATGATCTTGTTACCATTGAAAGAAAATGCTCCCAGCGTGCCAAATGTACCCAACTGCTTCTCTTTGTAGGTAGATCCCAATCCCTCCGCAGCATCTTCCAGGATAGGAATATCAAATTCCCGGGCCACTTCCAAAATCTGTTCCATCTTTGCAGGCATCCCGTATAAGTGAACCACAATAATTGCCTTGGGCTTCTTCCCTTTGGCTATTCTGTCTTCAATTGCTTTTTTCAACAAGGTGGGATCCATATTCCAGGTATCGGGTTCGCTATCCACAAAAACCGGGACAGCCCCCTGATATCTTATAGGATTGGCGGATGCCGCGAATGTAAAACTGGAGCAGATTATCTCGTCTTCCGGTTTTACATCAAGCAAAACAAGGCCCAGGTGAATTGCTGCAGTACCGGAGGTCAGTACGGCTGCGTGCCTGGCCCCGGTAAATTTCTCTATGTCCTGCTCAAACCCATCTACATTGGGACCGAGCGGGGCGATCCAATTGGACTCAAATGCCTTATCTACGAATTTTTTCTCATCTCCACCCATATGCGGTGAAGAGAGCCAAATTTTTTCTTCCATTTGCCTATAGGGTTTGTCTGTATAATGGGAAAAAGTCCTGGTCTTCGAATTCTGATTTCTCACTCTCTTGCAGAGCTACATAGTTCAGGTTGTTGTAACGCTGCTCGTCATGAATAATCCTGAGTGTTGTAAATTGATTTTTTATGGGACTAAATCCCTTTTTAAATCGATACAGAGAATCCATTTTGCTGTTCACTCCTCCACCCAAATGCAACCACCTGTGGGAGTTGCCCGCCGCCCATTCAATAACTCCGTCAAACATTAGCTTGGAGGGGGCCTGATCCATATAAGCCGTTTTGGTAGCACTTAGATGTGACTGTACGATGCCGTTAAAATCGGTAAATAGCCCGCCGGCAGCTACATCTTCTCCGGTTTTATCGGTTATGATTACCAAGTGCACATTTTCACCCAGGATTTCAAAAATTTTATCAAAATAGTTTTGTGAGAAATAGTAGTAATCGGAGGCATTCAGTCGATCCATCGACTCCCTGTAAATTGTTATAAAATCCTTGTAGTAGTTGTGGTCATCAATTACAATCTGAAACTTGTTTTCTTTGAGATTTCGAATATCCTGCCTGTGATTCGATGAATAGTTCCCTCGAATTTCATCCACACTTATATCCAACGGAACCGTAATGGTAAACCCGTGGTATTTCTGTTCTATCAGATCGTCCTGGCGCCAAATAAATGGATTGGACAGGGGATTCATCCTCAAAAATGAGGTAATGAAGTTTTCCTTTGCCGCATCATCTTTGTACTTGTACATAATGGTATTGAGGGAATCGGGACTTAGAGGTGATTCCAACAGTATACCGGGATATCCATAGGGACTCGTGAGATCATAGTAATCCTTGCCCTTGGCGATGCAGTTGGGAATTTTACGCTTTATCAACGGTATCCATACCTTTCCCTGCTGTGTTTCGCCAACCCAGCAGATTGGTTCACCACCAATTAGTTCAGCATCAAGGGCTACATATTCAGGCAGATGGTAGAAATCATAATTATCAGCCTGTTTTAACTGATGCCACTTTTCGCCTGATTTTTCAATGAATCCAGAGTACATACCGTATCTTATAAAACCATTTAGATATTAATTTTATAATAGGCTCTGCGTTTATTTTCGTACATATCACTTCTTTTTTGCTATCAGAATCATCTTGTCACGTTGCCAGCTGAAGCTCACTGAGGCTGTTAATGAACAAAGCGGGTTTTTTCAGGTCATCTTCTACATCCAGATAATTTTGAGGATGAACATTGGAGCCATCGTCCAGCAGACAGATTGTTTCCCATCCGCGCTTGTTTGGAGCTATAAAATCTTTAGTAATATTATCCCCGATATAGACATAATTGTTTCCCGGCAGGTTGCCCTCCATGTATTCAAAGCCTTCTTCGTCAGGTTTTGAATAGCCAAACTCTTCAGAAATGATTATCTGTTGGAAGTATCCTTCAATTCCCAAACTCTCTATCTTATTCCGTTGAGTAATGCTTCTTCCATCTGTAAGTAAGCCAAGGGCCACTTGTTGTTCCTGTAGTTCCTCGAGTTTTTCAGCTGTATGTTCATCCAGTTTTATGCTGGGCTTGTGATTGCGATACATAGCTATTAAATCCTGTTTACTCCTGGAACTTATCTGATACCTGTCGATAATATTTCCAAATACCTCCTTTCCTGAGGTATATAGCTGCATCATCTCGTCAAAAATTTCGTGTCCGATATCTTCCGCCAGAATTAGTGATATTTCAGTAAATGCAGATTTCAAAAAATCGGTCTCCTTGTACAAGGTGTCGTCGAGATCAAAAATGACGGCAGTGTCGTTATGAATCACAAAATCCATGGACCAGCACCTCATCGTCATATCTTAGCATTAACAGATTCTGTTCCCAATCGTCATAAAACTCAATAGGTTCATCGTAGAGGTATTCCCGTATCAACCATTGAGGAAAGTTTGCCCCAGCCAGGTAACTCAATGGGTATCCCCCGCCAAAACGGGGATTCAGCTCAATACCGCTGATACTCCCATTCTCTTCATTTAGAAACAACTGCAACGTCAAGCACCCTCTCGCTCCCGAAATATGAGACAGTTTTTCCTTAACAAATGGAACCAGTGCATTTTTTTCTGTCAGTCCCTTGTTTACTTCGCCCCCTCGTATCTCTATCCTTTTCCGGGGCACCACACATTTTAAATCAGAATTCATATCGTAATACAGATCCAGGGTATATTCATCATAGGCCCGGTGATCCAGGTATTCAAAGAAAAGAAGTTTTTCATCATTCAGATGATAATCTCTCAACTCTTCCCTGCTTTTGATAATAAAGTTATTTTTACTACTACTGCCGTCATAAGGTTTGGCATAAATAGGAAACGTCGGGTTCTCCTTACTAATTAGTTGTGGAGTGGGAATGTCCTTCTTGTTAAAAAAATCGATCGTATCTCTTTTATCCTGGCAGTCTTTTACAAGCTCTATGCCCGAGACTACAACCTTAACTCCCTCTCTCTCAAGCAGCTCCTTGTTCTTGGCCAATATATTAAGTTCAGGATCTATGGTAGGAATCAGCAGGTCGACCTCATGAGTCGTACAAAGATCCCTCAATACCTTTATATAATCTTCACTGGTAACCTTGGGGACCTCGAAACACCGATCCGATATTTGGCATGCCGAGGACAGTTCCGGTTGGCAATCAACCGCAAATATTTTTGATCCGGACTTGATTTTTTGGGCCTCCGAGCGAAATGCCCGAACCAAAGAAACCCGTCTTCCGGCTGAGGTGATAAGGATATTCATACTGCTTCAAATTTGGATTTAGACTCAGGAATAAAATGATTGTATTGCTTGGCAAACTCTGTTGTAGTCGCTATGGGTTTCAGCACTTTTTGTGGATACCTTTTGGGAGGAGATCGAGTATTCGGGCAGCTCAACAGTGCCACCATTCCGATTGATAAGTTTCTGTATTCTCTCCAGAGCATTCATTGGATGCTTGCAAACATCCTGGTATTGTAACACGATATAGTTCGACTCCGACAACTTTTCCAGCTGTCTCTGATAGGCTTCTTCCAGATAGTACACCTGCCCCGCTACCTGCTGATAGGGAGACAAGTCCTTGAGTAGTTCATACTCGATAGGCTTAAAAGAGGCCCACTTGTCGATTGTACCCAACAACTTCCTTCTCATATCCAATACTGACAATGCATTGTCAGTGGGATCTCGACGAATCCATATAAAACAAGTCTTGCTGAGTGCCTGTTGCATTTGCTTTGCATGCCATCCCAGCATAAAGGACTTGAAGACCACCGGCTTCTCAAAAGCCCAAAGTATATTTTTAACCGCCGTTGCCACCCGGTCCCAGTCAATTTGTTCTGCCTCTTCCTCCGTCTTTTGGAAATGGTCCCTGTAACCGAGCATATCATACCAAAAGTAGTTGAACTCGTTTAGCCCGTAAATTTGATCTGTTTTCCCAAGTTCAGAGGTAAGCGTGGATCGAAAATCATCACCCAGAATTTTACGGGAAATACGAATTGCCGAAACAGGGGCTTTCCAAAAACGTGCTATAAAATTATTGATATAGCCCAGGTCCAGATGGGAATATATTAACTGGGTCAGCATTGTGGTTCCGGAGCGCGGTACACCGATCACATGGACATTTGGCAAGGTTTCTTCCAGCTCCCTATACCTGTCCTGTTCAAATGGGGCCAGATAGTCATTGAATGCTTCAATAAACTCCTCGTAATCACGGTCTTTTTTGAACTCCGTAGTTACGTCTTGGTACTTGATCTCTTCTTTTAACATCCTGGTTACTGGTGTCTTGCTTGTTAACATTCTTGTTACCCTGGAAAGGAACGGTCACGACGTCATCTTCCGGCTTTGCTCCTTCCTGTGACCAAACAGTTCCGAGGGTTTTAAAAAGTATTTTTATATCCAGCCACAAAGACTGGTTATCTACATACCATACATCCATATTAAACCGCTCAGGCCACGAAACACAATTCCTGCCGTGTACCTGAGCCCAGCCGGTAATACCCGGCTTTACTTCATGCCGCCTGGCCTGCCTTTCAGAATATCTGGACAGATATCGCATCATCAGTGGTCGGGGACCTACGAGACTCATCTCCCCTTTTAATACATTGAACAGTTCAGGCAGCTCATCCAGACTTGTACGCCTTAATTTTTGCCCGAACGGGGTCAGCCTTTCTTCGTTGGGAAGCAGGTTTCCGTCCTCATCGGTTTCATTAGTCATTGAGCGAAACTTATAAATCGTATATGACTCGCCATATAGCCCCGGCCGTTTTTGGGTGAACAGAATCGGACTTCCCAGCTTGACATAAACGAGTATTGCCAAAATTAGAAGCACTGGGGAAAGGGCTATTATTGCAATCATTGAAAGCACTATGTCGAAAACCCTTTTAAGCATCTGCGGCTTCCTCCAGAAAGTTTACAAACTTCTCTCCCAGTAGCCTACGATTAAAGCGCTCCTCAGCCAGTTTTCGAGCACATTTCCCCCGGCGTTTCAGCCCCTCGGGATCATCGAACATTTCAATTAGTCCACGGGCAAATGCTTCCGGATCTTCTGGCGGCACTTCTTTGCCACAGTCGTTTTCTTCAATCAGGTCGGCCAGCCACCCGGGATAGTTGTTAAGTACGGGGAGGCCCGAGGCGATATAGTCAAAAAATTTATTGGGTGATGTACCGTAGTAAAAGGCAGAAATGTTATCCAGAACCATTAGCCCCACATCGGCGGCGTTCAGCAAAGAGGCCAATTCCGCCAGGGGAACGGGTTCCAAAAACAGGCAGTTGTCCAGTCCCTCCCGCTTTTTACGCGCAACAAGATCCTGCTTTTTATCACCGTCACCTATAAAAACCAGTTTAATATCAGAACGCTCCCTCTCCAATAGGTCGACGGCAGCATCCAGCACTGCATCCAGGCCATTGACCTTACCATGGTTTCCAATATATACTGCAACCCGATCATCTTCTTTGACACCGGGGATTCTCGTTCTTGACTCTTCACCCGGTTTAAAAAAATCGATGTCACAGCCGTTTGGAACAGTTGCAATTCGTTTCTCATTGATACCGCGCCGGCTAATACCTTGTACCATGCCAGGAGAGAGGCCGATACATCGATCAGCCGAATGATATGAAACCCACTCCAGACCATTCATGGCTTTAAGTACCAAGGGATTTGTAACAATCCCCAGCTCACGAGGTAGTTCAGGCCACAAGTCTCTTACTTCCAGTACAAAGGGTTTTTCCTTAAAGCGTTTCATAATGATACCGGGTATCCCCATGGAAATAGGAGTAGAGCTGGCAAACAGAAGGTCATAGGGTTCCTTAAGTACCAGTTCGGTACTTTTTAAAGCGAACTTCATAAATGAGTACGTCCGCTTAATAATATTTTGATTGTCTGAGTATGGATAATCCAGCTCAATTAGGTCGATACCATCCACTTCTCCTCTACGATAGCCGTTACCAGATGCCCCGTTAAGTTTAATACTTCCTCGTTTATTGAACACAGCCTCACAAACCAAGGTAACCTCATGACCACGTTTTATTAGCATTTGAGATAGCTCGTATGGTCGAGTCCCCGGGGCTCCGTTGGGGATGGAAAAATGTTGATGAAAGTATAGGACGTGCATGATTCCCTCAGGGTGTTAACCGATTTTTAAGATATCTTCAATGTTCACTGTCATCATGTGAGATCTTCGCAGCACAGCGATCCTGAGTCCCCCTCTTTCTCAAGGTTCGCTGAACAGAAGTATCGAGTTATATTTTATCGGTGTTCATGGTATTTGTTCCTTTGTAATTTTACTTTTTAATGTCAGGCGTAACTATTCTTCAAAGCCGGAAGTAGTAGAGATCTATACCGACTAAACAAGTCAAGAGGAATAAGCCAATCCCATCAAAACTGACCTGAACAAAAAAGAGGTAGAGGTGAAAGAAGAGAGAACTAAAACGGATTGCACAAATTAAAAGAGCCTCTTAAACCTGATAGAATTCAAGTTCAGAGGCTCTTTGTTATTTAAAAGCTCATGGTGAAGACTGAATTATTGGGTTTTACCAAGATCCTGTAAAAAGCTCTTGGTTGCATCCCACCAGGGTGCATTGGAAGCTTCAGACCATTTGGTATCATAGGGAAACCAAATTAAGACTCCATCGGCGTATTTGCGTGCAATTTTTAGTTGTAACTCCCAGAACTCTTTGCTGATATAATTCCCATTATACCAGGGATCATTTTGATTATGGTATTGCGGCCACAGTGTCAGATATACCGGTTTATCTCCCCCGTATTTATGGGCCATTTTAACCATATATTTGGTATTCATTATCCATTCTTCCCTGTCCATTTTTTTTGCATAGGCACAAAGGAAAAAGGCGTCTACCTTGTTGGCCAGGGGAGCAAGCTTGTCATTGATTTCCGTAATTGATGATAACATATCCGTTGTTGGATATCTATTCCAGTGAACCCTGTAGGGTACAGTGCTGTAATAGCCAAAATTCATATTGGATTCAGCTTCTTTAAACCAATCATGTACCAGGGAATATTTATTTATTCCCATTTCTACATCTTCTCCCTTGGTGGGCCAGTGTTCAATATTGATCATGGAAATATTACTGTTAACCTCACTGGCTTTATGGGCCCATTCCTCGACCAACCATTCTTTGGGGTGTTCCCAGATACCGACTTCATCCATCGGTTTATCCCACAACATCATTTCGTAAATAACTTTTATGGGGGTAAATCCCAGTTTGCTCATGTCGGGTTTGTCCCGAAATCTAGTGCCATCAAAGACCTCGAATTCGGAGTCTGATATCTTCGGCGTATGGGAATATTCTCCCAAATCTGCCATAAAGCGCTTCGTCTCGTTAAACCAGGGAGAAGGTCCGTTCCACTGGGTCCCATGAGGAGCATAAAGGACAACCCCATCGGCATATTTTTTGGCAGTCTCCAGTTGTAATTTCCAGAAATCTCCTTCTATATATTGCCGATCCAAAGATTCATTGTTTTTTGCATTGTACTGGGGCCACAAAACCACATAAACCGGCTGGTCGTCACCGATCCTACGTGCTTCTTCGATCAAATATTTCATATTCGTTACCCAGCGATTCCGGTCTTTTGACCTGGTGTATCCCGGAAGGAAAAATACGTCCACCTTCCCGCCCAGTTTTTTAAGCCGATCGTTCTTATTACGCCAAATATTTAATCTTTCCTGTGTAGGATCATTGGGCCAGTAATTTTTAATCGGCAAAGTCCCAAAATACCCGAAGTTCATATTAGGCTCGGCTTGTTTTAGATCGTAGTATAAAGCAGAATATCGCTGGGTACTTTCCTGAACAACTTCATCATCATCTGAACTGGTAGGCCAATTCTGTACATCTACCATGATTGTTCTGCCGTTCATGTTGGCCGCCTGGTGGGCTTCAAGAGCGGCCTTTGATTCGGCTACAAAGTCCCACTTGTTGTCTTCATTGCGTGGCGTTGAATAAAGATCGTTTGTGTATATACGTCCTATAGGTCTGATGCCAAACCTACTCATATTCGGTTTTCCGATAAAACCGGTTGCATCAAACACTTTAAATTCGTCACCGGTTGTCTGTGAAATCTCCAAAGACAAGGCTCCACTCGTTGTTGAGTCCGGAGTGTTGTTGGTATTAATTTCTCCTGATGCACCTGATAAGCTGTTAAGGCTATCCTTGCAACCCCAAAAAAGAAGTGTACAGAGAATTAGAGCAATATAGGTATAGTGAATCTTATAAGTAGAGAGGTAGTTATTCTTATTCATTTGAGAGCATTTTTTAGATTTGTTGTATAACTAGTCGATGACCCTGAAACTTTTGAAAATAGGATAGAAGGGAATTTACTATTGTAAAGTGAGTGTATTTACCCTAAGTGTGTTATTTCCCGCCCCAGACAAGGCCGTCTTTCAAGGTGAATATAACGGACTTAAAATACTTTTGTTTTAGTAAAAAATAATTTAATACTTGGTCTTTATAATATATTTAGGGATATATTATATATATGATTTTTCAATGACTTAAGGACAAGATCACAGGGTTTTTTCTTTATGTAAAGTATGAAAAA
>JBEPXS010000061.1:0-12136 GCA_041641755.1 Balneolaceae bacterium | reverse complement strand
AGAACGGTCCGAATTGGGTAGTTCAAAAAACACCAATCTATTTTACGACTCCGATATTACTTTTTTGATCTTATCAACCAGATAATTAGATTACTGATCATAACAATTGTCAGAAACGTTATGATCAAATAGTCGTAACATGTGTTGATCTATTCTTGAATTGAACTGGGAATTGTTAAAGTGTAATGTTACTCTGACTTTTACTTTTTTATTTAGAAATTATTTCTATGATCTTGATCTTTCATCATTACTATCTACTAAGGAAAAATGTTGATCTCATAATAATTTGACCCTAGGAACAAAAATGAGTCAGTTCCAAATAAACCATTATTACTTACAGAAGTGTCAAACCTGGAACGACCTTTTTCCCTTTTATGTACAAGTAAAGTTAAAATTATGTACATTGTTTTTTAGTGATAATCTTCATTCATAATCTCTAGCATGAGTACCAAACGTAACTCCATATCACCAAGAAGAGAAAAAATTATTAAAGTGCTGGAAGAAGAAGGAGATGCCTTGCAGATCCGGGAGATTGTTGATCGTACCGGCCTAGACTATAACAACGCTCGAAGTGCCCTTTCGGAAATGACGAAAATGGACCTTCTTGTACGGGTGCACCGTGGTGTTTATGACCTCCCTGAACGAGTGCAAAAAGAAGAGATGGATTCACCCGATCATCCGCTTCAAAAGATACTGCTCAATCAACAAATTCTGAAGGTTTTGCTCAACATTGTAATCACCAACAAGTCGCTGATGGAAGCTCTTTTGCTCGGTCAACAGGAGATTATCAGCACAATCAGAAAGATCAGTCCCGACAATGAAAAGGGGGAAGAGGCTATAAACGATTTGGAGGAGATCTTCGCAAAACGTGTTGAATGGCATTTTGACATTGCGGCTGAACAGGTTGTTGAGCAATATACCAAGCTTCCGGAGGAAGTGTTAGATGTATTGGTTGCCCCCCTTACAAGAGATAAAGACCTGGAGGGAAGCCTGATCTCCCGGCTCCAGAAAAAGTATAAAGCACATGAAGAAAGTGAAGCTGAATCGGAACAGCCAGAGAGTTAATCCCTACTCTGATTATTTAATACCCTTCTCTATCCATATTTTACAAATAGTTAATAGATGATAAGTTTTATTTTTCCGGATAACTCGTTCTGTCCCCTTTGAATTTTGTTGTAATTACTAGTTTAATCTTTATTCCTGCCATAGGGAAGCTACGAATAGCACTTCAAACAGTCCAAAACATTTAGTTATCAGATTATGACGTCACTCACTTGTTATTATTATGAAATAGGCTTACATTTTTGGTGATTTAATTTAGTCTGGAAATCGTTGGTTTTGGATGTACACGGTGTCACTCATAATTTAGTCGCAGGAACAGGCATAAGTAATATTTTTGAGTGATAAACAGATTGGGATCAGTTGTATCCTGAGCATACTGAAAAGCCAATAACAGGATAAGAGAATACTAACAGAAATAGACGAACATGGCTTACATTTCAGTAGATGAAGAGTTACCCGGTATCCTGGGACTTTTGGACTATCGGAAGGATACGGCAGAACCGATTCGTAAATTAACACAATTGTTGTTACGCGGTCCCTCTCCCCTTAATGAAGGAGAACGAGAACTTATTGCGGCTCTTGTTTCAAGTCGAAATGATTGCACGTTTTGTGAGTTGGCACATACGGCTACAGCCGATCTTCTTACCGGAGATTCAAACATAGCGGCTGCTGTTAAGGAGGATATCGACAGCGCGCCCATAAGTGATAAGATGAAGACACTCCTGAAAATAGCTGCCAAAGTTCAGGAAAGTGGTCTCAAGGTTACAGAAGAGGATGTTCAGGTTGCCCGGAATAAGGGAGCGACGGATAAGGAAATTCATGACACCGTACTTATTGCTGCACTATTCTGTATGTATAACCGCTATGTTGACGGTCTGAATAGCCAGACACCGGAAAACCCGGAATTCTATAAAACCCTTGCAAGAAGAATTGGTCCCAAGGGGTACGTGCGTCCATCCAACGGATATAAAGGTAACAATCACGAATCAGAAAATTAACAATACAAAATTGGAATGGGTTTTACTTGGGCGATAAGCAGGAGGTACGTAACCACCTCCATCAATGCGGGACTTCACCTTGACCTCACTGGAGTAATCTAACGGTTGAGCGATTGGTTAATTTCGGAATGAGATAAAAACAGAGAAGCATAGGTCGGGCTGAAATTATTGCCCGACTATCCCGCTCTTTAAACCACATACGAGAGGTAGCATAGCGAGCTAGGTGCTTGCAATTAAGTGAGGTCATTTGAAAATGAATACCTTTATCAGCCCAGATTAGTTAAGTTCGGGACTCTGCGGTATCAAAGCTTTAAGAAGTCCTTTTCTCCATTTATTGTTGTCCCGGTCGTAAATCCCAAAACCGGCCCCAAATTCCCAATAACTCCAGCTGAATTCGCGTTGTTCTGCGGCACTGCGTACAAAATCCGTCCAAGTTTCTCTGGATGCCTGTGGAGCGGCACTGTATGCCCCGAATTCACCCAGATATATCGGACGATCATGCTGCTCGGCCCATTCGTCAACCATATCGAATTCTGAGTTAACTGCAGCTTTCTGTTCGGAAGTTGCAGTCCATGTGGTGCCCAGCCAGTCGTCGGCCTCATCGCCCGCCCAGCTTGCTCCCTGGTGAGTGAAATGAAAGGGATTGTAGTAGTGCACAGTCACTATAATATTACGTTCGTCGCCGGGAACTGACAGATCTTCCAACCCATCGATACCGCCCCATGGTGAAGTGCCAATTACCAGCGTACGATAGGGATTTGATTCTCGTATCAAGTCAATAGCATTTCGAAGGTACTGATTCCACAAGGATGCAGAAAGTTCACCGTGAGGTTCATTCAGAATTTCAAATAACAAGTCGTCTGGCGCATCGTAGTAATGCTCGGCAATTTGTTGCCAGATGGCCAAAAAGCGTTTTTTATGCTCATGTGGATTCTCCATCAACGGGTTGTAATGGTGAAGATTCAGCACCACCATAAGATCGTGCTTGAAAGCCCACCCTATCACCTGATCTATACGGTCAAAAAAATGGCTGTCAATGGTATACGGATCATCGTTGTTGGCGTGGGCATTCCAGCGAACAGGAACACGCACAGCATCAAAGCCGGCAGCATCAATTAGCCGGAAATATTCCTCCTTTATCGTCATACCCCATTCTCCTTCTGAAGGTGCCTCCAGTGCATTTCCAAGGTTTATTCCTTTACCCAGCCGCCGATTTTGTTCGAAGGGATCAATCGGCATCTCTGGTTTGGGCTGTACAGGCCTATCGGTATCTTTGGATTCAGTCTTTTCGAAAACCTGGCTTTTCGAGCAGGACCAGAAGAATATTAGAACTAAAATCATTCCTGATAATCGATAGAAATTCATAACATATAAGTTAAAGGTTAAATGAGACTACAACCCTCCCCGGCTTACACAGGTTCGCTCACACATAGTGAAGGATGAGGTATGATAAAATGTGTTCACAAATAAAGACGGCTCAATATATGAAATGTACTCAATCTAGCTTGCAATATTGATCTGAATAGTTAATTCCTTTTCTGGATTTTCTTTTTTACTTTAGATTCATTCTAAACAAGAAATACAAAATCCAGCTCATGCATTCATATAGTTCCATCATTTTTGTACTCTCGCTTACCTTGTTAGCAGGAGTATTTTTTATCAACGGTTGTGGAGAACAGGCCGAAGAGCAACAGCGTCAACAATTTGCAAAAGTCAGGCAGGGCGAAACCCCTGAGCTGGCTGAATATATGCAGCACATCCGACGATATACGCACAAATTGAGCCTGTCAATAGAAGCACAAAACGGAGACCTGGCTGATTTCTACATGCACGAGCTACAGGCCTCAGCTCTGGCAGTTAAACAGGATGTCCCTGGATATGAGGGATATGATATTGCCTACTTTACAGAATTGATGTTCGATCCCAGGGTAGATAGCATGCGAATGGCATTAAATAGCAGAGAATGGAACAGGATTGACACTGAACTGGATAAGCTTGTAAACTCCTGTAATACCTGTCACAATGCAACGGGGCATGGATTCATAAACGTAACATCGGGAGCAGATAAGAACCCCTATAACCAGGTTTTTGAGCTGGAGGACTAACGCCTGCCCCGGTTGAGTACTCCTATTAGTACACTGAAGAGAGCAGAGCCCAGGATTGACCATACTATAGGGAAGGTTTCCCCGTCAATATCAATGGGTAACAAAAAGGTGAGGCCGAGTTCAGCTGCCAGCCACTTGCCGATGAGTGCACCAATAAATCCAACCGCTGCAGAGATGAGGCACCCCCCCATTGAGTAACCGGCTATACTTTGGCCGATTCCCCCGCAAATTGCAGCAATAATCAAAAGAATTAAAAATCCGGAAATACTCATAAAACCTTGATTAGTTAAGGATAGATTACTTTAACAGGAATCAATGGAGGTAGTTTCGTTCAAAAGCCCACTGATCCATATTTAAATAATATTTTTTCTGGTTTTCAAAGCTCTTGTTCGGATCAGTTAGTCCCAGTCAGATATCTTCCTGGAGCACTACAGCAGACTCGAGTGGTTTAATAATCACTTTTTCCTCAGGATCAAAGAGCAGACGATTGTCAGTGTGCACAAGATACTTTTCACCGTTAAGGACCACATGGTAGGTAATATCGTGTCCCTTAAACTCCCGACTGACGATGGTGCCCACCCCTGCATCGACTTCAGCTCCATTAGCTTTTTCAAGGGTCAAATGTTCAGGACGAATTGAACAGAGAACGCGTCCGCTGGCATTGCAGTTAAGGCGCATTCTTCCAAGTTCGGTTGTAACCTCATCCTTTCCGGAAGCATCAACATGGAATAGATTGGTGCGTCCCAGAAATTGCGCAACAAATTTTGTCCTGGGTTGATAATAGACCTCTTCGGGTGTACCGATCTGTTCAATTTGCCCATCGTTCATTACAGCAATGCGGTCGGCAAAGGAGAGTGCTTCTTCCTGATCGTGGGTTACCAGCAGGGCACTCATTCCAGCCTTCTTAAGAATGCTACGAACTTCTTTACGAGTAGTATCACGAAGTACGGCATCCAGATTGGAAAATGGCTCGTCAAGTAGTACGAGCTTCGGTTTAGGGGCGATGGCACGTGCCAAAGCCACTCGCTGCTGCTGCCCACCGGAGAGTTCGCTCGGGTTACGATCTTTGTAATCTCCCATCCCGGTTCGGCAGAGTACTTCCTCCGCAAAAACATGACGTTTGTATTTGGGAATATCGGTCAGGCCGAACGCCACATTCTCGATTACTGAAAGGTGGGGAAAAAGCGCATAATCCTGGAATACAAATCCGATACCCCGGTCCTGTGGTGCAACATGCCGGTCGGGTGATTCAAGCAGTCGGTCTTGACCAACAGTAACCTCTCCTTCATCAGCACGTTCGAACCCGGCAATGAGACGCAGACAGGTCGTTTTGCCGCAGCCACTTGGACCCAGCAGTGCAAAAATTTCGTTCTCTTTCACACTAAATGTAAGTGAATCTACCACCGGCCCGGTATCATCGAAGGCCTTGGTTAAATTTTTGACAGTTAGTAGTTGATTCATGTCTTGTTCCATTCACGGGTAAAAAGCAAACCGACAAATAGTGTCGAGAATATTAAAATTGTAAATGCAAACGGTGCAGCTTCTGCAAACATCGCTTCACCGGTATAGGACCATACGTCTAACGCAAGAGTATTGAATCCTATTGGGGAAAGTAAGAAAGTTATGGATAATTCTTTCATTGCGGATAAAAAAACCAAAGATGCGGATGCAATAATTCCACCTTTTAGCAGTGGAAGTGTAACTTTTACAAAAGATTTAAATGAAGAGTATCCAAGTGATTTTGCCGCGTCCTCCAGTTGTGGTGGTGCCTGGTATAGCGAACTGCGAATGGGACCGATTCCTTCGGCAAGGAAATGCAGTGAATACGCAATTACCAGTAATAATAAAGTTTGATATAAAAATGGAGAGACATAGAGTGAGAAAAATACAAAAGCAAGCGCAAATGCCAATGGTGGAGTTGCATACCCCAGATAGGCAACCCGTTCCAGTATATTGGTAAATTTACCTTTAAACCTCACTCCGATGTAGGCAATAGGAATGGCCATAACGGTAGTAAGCAAAGCTGCCGGAGCCGATGCGACCACCGAGTTCCGAAAGGAGGACAACAGGCCGCCGGAGAGGTCCGCCAGGGAAACTTCATTGAGCCAGAAGCCGATCGACGATAAGGGTAGTATAATAGCTACTAATGAATATGTGCCAATAAAAGAGTAAGCGGGGACTTTCCACCTCCCAAGATCCAGGTATTTTCGTTCCCGGCTTGCTCCTCTTCCGAGGCGATAGAATATAGCTTTACGCAACAACCGGTACTCAAGAATCAGTGCTGCGGTAGTCAGGGCCAAAAGCATCAAGGCAAGCCAGGCAGCATAGATACGATCATAAGCGGCCACATACTGCAGGTACAGCGCATAACTGAAGGTTTCAAAACGCATCAGTGAAACTGTACCAAAATCACCGAAGACGTGGAGACTGACCAGCAGGAAACCAGCGAGAAATGCCGGCTTTAATTGGGGCAGAATAACTTTGAAAAAAGTAGATTTGGCATCGTGGCCAAGTGAGCGGGAAGCTTCTTCGATGGAAGGATCCATTCCCAGAAGTGCAGTGCGTAAATTCAGGTATAGGTACGGGAAGGTGCAAATGCTAAGTACCAGCAGGGATCCCCAAAAGCCGCTGGGACGAGGAAGTGTTAATCCGAACCATTGATAGAAGGTACCGTTATAACCGCCCAGTCCCATAAACGCGTATGCCATCACGTATCCGGGCATGGCAAGTGGAATAACTCCCAGCAGGGTTATCAACTTGCGTGCAGCCACACTACAGCGGGTAGAAAGATATGCAAGAGGAAGGGCCAAAAAAGTATCCATGACCAATACACCGCCGGTGAGAAGCAAGGTATTGACTAATAACCTAAGGTTGCGTGTTCGCAGAACAACCTCATTAAGCGTTTCGCCGGATGCTCCAAAAGCCCTGATCAGCAGATAGAACAACGGTAGCAGTACACCGATACTGATCAGTAGTACCGGGATAAGCAGGTACCAGGGAGGAGTTTTTTTCTTAGGCAATAGTGTCATTCCCGGGATATACTATCTGCAGTGGTTTTGATTCTGATAAATTGATTGTGCCGATTGTAATACATCCAGAGATTATGCTGAACCTGTTTGTACAACGGTTATTCAGAGCAGTTAAAAATTTAGACCAAATCTAAATAGATAGGTGTTTTTAAGCAACTTTTAAATATGGGGGGCTGTTGGGATTGAAGGATTACTATTTCCCCAAACATATAATATCTTTATGATTATATTATGCTTTTATATCTTTAAATTCTTATAGACAATTACAAAGCGGAAATTTTTTACACTAGTTGGTGTTATATAATTTACATCGGGGTTAAACGATCTTTCAACTTAATTTTATTCTTATGAAAACAATTTCTGTATACCTGTTAACAGCTGTTACATTGATAGCAATGCTTAGTGCTTGTGGACCAAGTGAGGAAGAGAGACAACGCCGTGAACAGGCCCGGCAGGATTCGCTAGAGCAAGTCCGCCAGCAGCAGTTGCAACAACAAAGGATGGATAGCATCGCCAGGGCCAAAAAGCAGGCACGGGCTGATAGCTTGGCAAAAGTGAGGAAAGAAGAGGAGCAGGCTAGTCAAATTCAGTTTAATTCCAACGGTTCACTGGCTGTTCAGGTCGAGGCATGGCGTTCACGCGATAAAGCTCAAAATCAGGTATCCAAGTGGAAAGAGAGAGGTTTCCCGAACGCTTATGTGGTAAAACACGGTAATGAAGATACAGGGAATATTTGGTTTCGGGTACGTTTGGGCCGCGTATCAACCATGGAGATGGCAAGGCGTCTTGGGCAACAGCTACAAGAAAAGTATGACGAGCCCCATTGGATAGCTGAGGTACAGGATGAAGGCTCTATGTCTGATTCTGATTCCGCCGAATAGAATTTTATATAAAAATCAAATGGCACCGGGGTATTTCCCTCGGTGCTTTTATTTTTTTATGGCTGGTACCAAAACATATTTTAGCTTTTGCCTGATTGCTCTTTCAGTATTCCTGATATTAGGTTGCGGAACAAGTAAGTATGCAACGAATCCGGCGGTTAATTATACCCAGTATGAAACCTACAGTATTGCCAAAAGTACTATCATCAGTAGTGAAAATCCTCTGTTTGAATGGACTCAGCTGTCGGATAGAATAAAGAAAGATCTTCACTTTCATCTGCCCTCTGTAGGACTTGACCGTGCTTCAATACAAACAGAACCTGATCTTCGCATTTATTTTTATATTATACATCAGGCAGACGCAACGCGACCGGTGTTTAATTACACCGTTGGCTGGAGAGCCCAGCCTTTCCTGGAGCAAGGGGAAGCGTTTGCCGAGTATCCTCAAAATACACTCGTGCTCGACTTTATTGATCACACTCGCAATGAACTGGTTTGGAGAGGAAGCATACCCTTGTCGTTTGAAGAAGAAGCGAAAGCATATGAAAGCCTCTCTCAAAAGTTGAAGACATTAGTACGCCGGTATCCCTCTCTTCCTGTTAATTAAGCTTAAATGCTAAAAAAGTTTTAAGAGTTAAACCTCTTTAGAACATAAGAGAGCATATATTGGGGCAATTTTAAATTATTTAATATTTAATTGGTAAGAAGTAAGCAAAAATATTTGTTTTACTAGTATTTTACTCCTTATATTACTGTGCGCTCAAGTAGCGTCTCTCTTGATGAATAGTCAGGACCTCACACCTGATACGTGTGAGGTCCTATTTTTTTGTATCCTTCCTTCCAAATGTTCGTACACGTACATCTTCACAACAGATAAAACTTTAGTATAAACTATTCGTACAGCTTCCTTGTATTTAGGACGATGGATAATCACAAAATTTTTTATGTTTACGAGTTAGCAAAATCAATGGTGTTTTTTAAATCTTTATCAGCAACACAATGAAAAATTTCAATATTAACCATCGGAAAGTGGATTCTTTCGATGTGCTCGAACTAAGTGGTGAGTTGGATGCTCATACTGCCGCACATCTGGAGGATTCTTTGCGCGAACTGATCGACAGGGATAAGTACCATATAATCGTAAACTTCAGTGACCTGGATTACATTGCCAGTGCAGGGCTTGGGGTGTTTATGGCATACATCGAGGATGTCCGCAGCTTGGGGGGAGATATAAAACTCACAAACATGAACTCGAAAGTCTATAATGTATTCGATCTGCTGGGTTTCCCTACGCTCTATGATATTTTAGAGGATGAAGAAGAAGCAATAGAAAAGTTCGAAACAGAATAACAAATAACTGCCCCAACATTGCCGAAGCATAATTCAAAACATACTATGACCGTTCAGGCTTCGACAGAGCATCTGGCAGAGGTACGCAATTTTGTGGCAAAACACGCAGCAGATTTTGGATTTAAAAAACAGGATGTTGCTGATATACGCCTTGCTGTCGACGAAGCTTATACTAACATTATTAAACATGCGTACCGGCACAATGAAAATAAATCAGTCGATATAAAGCTTGGGTATAAAGACAATGAATTTTGGATTTGCCTGCTGGACAGTGGAAAGACCTTTGATCCCGCCTCGTATTCGGAACCAAATGTACGGGAGAAGATTAAGCAAAAAAAACGGGGCGGAGTTGGGGTATATCTTATCAGGAAGTTGATGGATGATGTTGAGTATGGCAAGGAAGGTACGTTTAACAAAATCCGCATGATCAAAAAAAAATAGATGCTTTGAGCAGTTCCTCTCGCAACATTGAAGATCGCCACAGCCGGTTTGAGCTAAAAACCCTTCTGGAAACCTCCCGCCTGCTTATCGAATCGCACGACATGGACTTTGTGCTTAATAACTTATTGTTGATCACAATGGGAAAGCTATTGATTACCAAGGCGATGGTACTGATTTACCAGCCCGGAGAGCAAGATTATGTAGTTTCCAGGTCAAAAGGCAAAAACTGTCCGGAAGAGGGAACCAAGATGTCGTTTCCTGAACCGGAGAAAGTAAAAGATCGATCCATCATCCACCAGGGTTCAGATGAAGTGGCACTACCGGAAATTATTAAAGGAGAAAGTCAATGTACTCTCTTCAATCTACAGACCAGCAATCACCATCTGGGATTTCTCTGTCTGGGAGCTAAAGGTAACGGCGAGCCTCTCAACGACCATGAACAGGAGTTTATCGAAAGTTTGGCTATTATTTCCTCGGTAGCCATTGCCAATTCCCGGATGTTTACTGAGTTGAGGCGCATCAACCGGATGTTAGATCGTAAAGTGTATGAGTTGAACACACTATTTGATCTCAGCAAAGATTTTAACATGATGGTGGACCGAGATGAGATCGTCCGGGTGTTCAAGTTCGCCATGCTCGGTCAAATGCTGATTCGTAAGTTTTTCTTTATCCTGGAACAAGACGGGAAGCGTAAGATGGTAGCCTCAAGCGGTATAAAAGGTGAGCCAGATGAGGCTGAGGTTAATGAACTGTTTGAATTTGAGGAGGATCTGGTAGAAGTGGATAACTCCCTTGAAGAGCGGATCTCTTTCCTTGAAGAAAATGAGATTAAAGCAGTAATAGGGCTTAGTTTTCAGAGTGATAAAATTGCTTTAGTGGGAGTAGGAGCTCGTGCCAACAAGGAGAGCTACAGCCAGTCTGACTATAATTTTTTACGGTCTCTTGGTAATTTGGCATTGCTTTCTATTCAGAAAACCTATTTGCTGGAAGAGCGCATAGAAAAAGAGCGTATTGAAGAGGAACTGACCATTGCCAAAAGTATTCAGCGTGGGTTGCTTCCGGATCCTATTCCGGAGGTTGAAGGAATAGATTTGGCAGCCACCAATATATCTTCATACCAAGTAGGGGGCGATTACTTTGATATAGCACAAACACCTGATGATAACTACCTGTTTGCCATCGGAGATGTAACCGGAAAGGGAGTACCGGCCGCACTGCTCATGGCCAACTTACAGTCGATGTTGCATGTATTGCTGCCTATCGACATAACACTGGCCGAGGCTACGGATCAGATCAATGACATCATATACAATAATACCCCACCCGATAAATTTATCACTTTTTTCTGGGGGAAATATTATAACGAAGATAAAAGGTTCCGATTTGTCAATGCAGGCCATAATCCACCTGTATGGTTGAAAAAAGGATCGGATAATCCCCAAGAGCTTGAGGAGGGAGGACTTATTCTGGGGGCTATGCCTACTATGACGCCCTACCAGGAAGAAGAGGTCAAGCTTTCTTCCGGTGATCTACTTGTCTTTTATACGGATGGGGTTACTGAGGCACTCAATCCTGATCAGACGGAAGAATATGAGGAAGAGCGGCTTATCGAATGTATACGCCGCCACAGAGAGGAATCAGCAGATGAGATTCAGGATGCCATCATAGCTGATGTTAACGAATTTGCCAATAACAGCCAGTACGATGACATTACACTGATTGTTATTAAGGTGAATTAGATGCGATTTAGACTTTAAAAGTAAAGCTTTACCCGATTTAACTCAGGTGTAGTATAAAAAGTCAGTTTAATTAGGGCATCCTCAGAGGGAAGCTAAGTCATTACCTCCAGTATCCTGCACAGTTATATTGACAATTCAAATGCGAGGTTATTCGTTAATTTTTCCAAACCCGGTGCATGTGGTACGGTTATGGCAACCACCTTAAAACCTACCGTAAAATAATAACTTATAACCAACCAGATGAGTGTTCATTTTTTCGATGAGGAAATCCGCCGATTGGCGGACTGAAGAAATACCAAAAAACTCACCATAAAATCCCAGATATTCCCACTGCCGATCCCTTCCCAAGCAGCTGCTTTTCCACATCTTATGCCTGGTCAACGGTAGTTGCAGGGATTTTCTGGGCTTGGGGCTACCAGAGTTATCTGAATTTTCTTCCCCGGCCTTAGATTTCTGAGTCGTCCAAGCAAACGCAGCGAAGGTGTGAAGAAATCTCCACCCTGTGATTTTTAGGTTAACAGTTCTTTAGTC
>JBEPXS010000060.1:0-12161 GCA_041641755.1 Balneolaceae bacterium | reverse complement strand
TTACGTAAAATAGCTTAAATATAGATGATCGATTCAATCGATCTGTCGAGAAATTCACAAATAATTTTTTAAAAATAGAAAAGGAGAACCGTAATGAGCATAGTGAACACATCGGTAGTAAAGCCATATATTTTTTATCGTCGTTTAATTTTATCCGTTTTATTTGTCGGATTATTTGCCTTTCAGGCACAAAGCCAGGATCAGGATCTGGATGTGCCGTATGTTCCGACACCTCAACCGGTCGTAAATAAAATGCTGGAAGTGACAAACGTCGAATCTGGCGATTATGTGATCGATCTTGGTTCAGGAGATGGCCGCATCGTAATAACAGCTGCTCAGAAAGGAGCAATGGGGCATGGTGTAGATCTGGATCCCCAGCGAATTTCCGAGGCCAGAGAAAATGCACAGACTAAGGGTGTTGAAGATCGGGTTGTTTTTCTTCGGGAAGATATTTTTGAAACTGATATCAAACAGGCCTCTGTCATTACGATGTATCTGTTAACCAGTGTCAACCGGAAATTGCGTCCACGACTTTTTGAAGATCTGCGTCCGGGAACAAGAGTTGTATCCCACAGCTTTGACATGGGAGACTGGGAGCCGGATAGCACTCTGCGTGTAGAAAGTTCTACCGGACGAAATCATACAATCTATTATTGGATTATGCCGGCCCAGGTAGCGGGGGAGTGGAACTGGCAGGTTGAAGGAAACTCTTTTAATCTCGCTGTCGATCAACAGTACCAGGAGATTAATATCTCACTGAACTCAAATGGAAGCGAGTTGCCTACCAATCATGCTACCGTAAAAGGTAAACGTATTAGCTTTACGTCTGACAAAGGTGGACAACACTACGTTTACAGCGGCCGGGTAGAGGGAGATACCATAACCGGGACAGTCCAGATACACGACGGAGAGAATGACCGGGTTATGGAGTGGACGGCCACGAAAAACTAGATACTCTGACACATACAGATTGGTTGTAAGTTCAAATCAGGAGGGGGAATCCTCTCCTGAAACTGCTTCTCATACTAAACTTCCAAGCTAAAAAAGTCAGTTTAATCCATTTGGTGTATGAATAATACTATAAGTGATGGTGGTAAGCCACAACCGGTTTTTTCCAATTTAAATGCTATTGCGGTATTGGTCGGAATTGTGATCGGTATCGGTATTTTCAGGCTGCCCCCGATTGTTGCCTCAAATGCCGGAAGTGAGCTTGAGTTTATCGCTTTTTGGGTTGCGGGCGGCCTCATCTCTTTAATTGGCGCCCTCTGTTATGCCGAGCTTGCAGCAGCCTATCCTGATGCCGGCGGAGAGTACCATTTTCTGAGTCGTTCCTTTGGTTCTTCTGTTGGATTCCTCTTCTCCTGGGGCAGGATGACGGTTATTCAAACAGGTTCTATCGCCCTTGCCGGATTTATACTTGGGGACTATGCCTCACGCCTGTTGGACCTGGGCTCTTACAGTTCCTCCATCTATGCCGCAGTGACTGTTGTAGGATTGACAGGACTTAACCTTTGGGGAACCAATCCATCCAAGAAAACGCAAAACCTTGTGACTTCTACCATCGTCATTGTATTGCTTTTGGCAGCCGTGGCGGGTATTTCTCAGGGAGCATCCGCCGAGGTCGCTACCAGTACACCTGGAGCTGGAAGTGAACGTGCCATAGGTGCTGCCATGATTTTTGTGCTGTTGACATATGGTGGTTGGAATGAGGCTTCATACCTTTCTGGTGAACTGAAAAACGTAAAACAGAATATGGTTAAGGTATTGGCATTAGGCATTGGGATTATTACGCTTATTTATGTCTTGGTCAATTACGCTTATTTACATGTATTGGGACTCGAGGGATTACGGAATGCAGAAGCCGTAGGCGCCGACCTTACCTCCTCAATACTTGGTTCTGAAGGAGTTTTTCTACTGTCGTTTGTAGTGATTATAGCCGCTTTATCTACGGCAAATGCGACTATTATTACTGGTGCCAGAACCAACTATGCTCTTGGACGGGATTTTTCGCTATTAAAATTTTTGGGGGTGTGGAGTCCACGTCACAATACACCGGTCAACGCCTTATTGGTCCAGGGTGGTATTGCCCTGTTACTGGTTGTCTTGGGATCCGTTACCGAAGATAGTGTTTCGACGATGGTTGATTATACTGCCCCGGTTTTCTGGTTTTTCTTGATGTTGACAGGTATTTCTCTGTTTGTCTTTCGGTTTCGAAATCATGAAAAAGAGTTACCCTATAGCGTTCCACTATATCCTGTAACACCTATTTTATTTATCCTTACCTGTATATATATGTTGTACTCCAGCCTTATGTTTACCGGCATTGGTGCTTTGCTGGGTGTGGGGATACTGTTAGTCGGTGTACCCGTTTTGATCTGGGCCCGGAAGTAGGCTTTGAGAGAGTTGTAAAAAAAATAATGCGGTATTCGCAATGATTTCAGCAAATAAAACCTTATTTTGCCCGTCTTTTGAATTTTCGAATTGAACAATGGCGCACATCGTTTAGAGTACAGTCATTGTTTGATTAAAAGTAAATACAGTTTTTATGTCCCAGGATATCAGAAATATAGCAATCATCGCTCACGTCGATCACGGCAAGACTACTCTCGTGGATCAGATGTTAAAGCAGAGTGGAACCTTTCGCGAAAATCAACAGGTGCAGGAGCGGGTAATGGACTCCGGCGACCTGGAGCGTGAAAAGGGTATCACCATCAGTTCCAAGAATACGGCGATCAAGTGGAAAAACACTAAGATAAATATAGTAGATACTCCCGGCCACGCAGATTTTGGTGGTGAGGTTGAGCGGATCATGAAGATGGTAAATGGGGTTATTCTGTTAGTTGATGCTGCAGAAGGTCCGCTTCCACAAACAAAATTCGTGCTTCGAAAATCACTGGATCTGGGGTACCGTCCAATCGTGGTAATCAATAAGATCGACCGCAAGGACGCGCGTCCGGACCATGTGTTAAACGAAATTTTTGACCTGTTTGTAATGCTCGATGCCGAGGATGAACAGCTGGATTTTCCAATTTTATATGCAGAGGGGATAAACGGCATTGCCAGGTATGAACTGGAAGATAGTAATGATGACCTGGAACCTCTGTTCGAAACTATCATAGAACATGTACCTGCTCCTGAGCAAGAACCGGACGCCCCCTTCAAAATGTTGGTAAGTGCCATGGATTGGAACGACTATGTGGGACGAATTGCGATCGGCCGTGTAGAACAAGGTACGATCAGGCAGAACCAGGAGATTGCACTGGTCAACCGAAAAGGAGAGCTAAAAGAGAAAGCCAAAGCAACTAAATTATTTACATTTGCGGGACTGGGTCGGGAACAGGTAGAGCAAGCTTCTTCCGGTGATATTTTTGCGCTGGCAGGTTATGAAAAAATTGATATCGGTGATACGCTTACAGCCACCGAGGAGACGAGTCCTATTGAATATTATGATATAGATCAGCCTACAATGGCGATGAATTTTCGGGTGAATGATTCTCCGTTTTCGGGACGAGAAGGTGAATATGTGACCTCCAATCAGCTCAAAGACCGTCTGATGAGGGAAATCCGAACAAATGTGGCAATCCAAGTTGAGGAGACTGATAACGCCGACGTATACAAGGTCTCTGGAAGGGGGGAACTACAGCTGGCTATTCTTACCGAAACCATGCGGCGTGAAGGGTACGAGTTCGCAGTCTCCCGGCCAGAGGTACTCTATCGAAAAATCGATGGTGAGCTGCATGAACCTTTTGAGGAAGTAGTGGTGGATGTTCATGAAGATTACAGTAATCGGGTTATCGATAACTTGCAACAGCGGAAAGGGATTATGACGTCGATGACACAGGAGGGAGATAATACGCGTCTTATCTTTAAAGTACCTTCCAGAGGTCTGATCGGTTTCCGAAGTGAAATGCTGACGGAGACCCGTGGAACTGGAATCATGCACCAGCAGTTTGAGGCATACGAGCCCTATGCGGGAGAAATACCCGGCCGGAATCGTGGAGCACTCATCGCCCTGGAACGGGGAGAAGTCACCAGCTACGCCCTTGAAGGCCTGCAGGATCGCGGCACCTTTTTTGTTGAGCCGGGAGACCCGGTTTACATGGGGCAAGTGGTAGGAGCCAATAAACGTAGCGAAGACCTGGTTGTAAACGTCGCCAAAAAGAAAAACCTGACGAATCACCGCGCAACCCAATCAGCTGATGCAGTGAAAATAGATCCGGCCAGGAAGATGAGCCTGGAGCAGCATATCGAATTTATCGCCAAGGATGAACTGTTGGAGGTGACTCCAAAAAATCTGCGAATCCGTAAGATGTATCTGGATCATAATGAACGTAAGCGGGCTGAAAAAAAATCGGCCGTTTTAAGCTGATGGTATACTTAAATTAATCCTGCCCGTAAAAAATCAACTTGAATGAGGGATTTGGGTGCAGTTCCAGAGCCGGAGCAGGGAAGTGTACTCCATTTAACAGTTCACTCAAGATCCGTCCGAATGCGGTACTTTGTGGGATGATATGCTTGAAATCCAGGTTCACGCTAAGGTGATAGGAAAGGTGAGGAGAATTTGTCGCTCCCGGCCAGTTGTTTAAGGAAACACCGGCAGTGGGAACCAGAAATCGGGGCCAGTAAGGTTGTAATTTGTCAGGTAACAAATCCCAAACCCGCATGCTCATCCAATAGCTTTGTCCGTTGTAGTCATCTGTAATCCTGCTGTCCCGGTATGTTCGTTCCTGTTCCAGATTGCCAGAAGGATAATACATCCACCGAACATTAAAGCGTTTCAGAAAATCTACACGTTCCCGAGCGTAAAACCAACTCACGCCCATTATATTTCCCAGTTGGTCGAATCGATCAAACCCACCCGATGTTAGTGTTCCATCCTTGATTTCAATAATTGTTTGCACAGAGAGTGCAATACCGGCTCCCAAAAGGGCAGATAGGTTTGGATGCATATCAGAAAGCTCATACAATCTTGAGATGATTAATGCTTGAGTCTTTGAAGCATAAAAATGACCAAGTTTATCAAATCCTCTTGCGTAATATTGTTCATTGAAGTGGAATGGTACCCGGGGTTTACTCCACCAGCGATCTCGAGTGTACAAAAATAATCCTGTGTAGGAAGCTGCAATGCCACCGGTAACAATTGAGAATTTTGTCCAATCAAGTTGCGACTCTTTTTCTTGTTTACCCAAAGAGGATTTTAGATGCTCGGTTTTCCAGTAGGTTGAGTTGAAGTAATAGTGTTCAATTTCATCTGTGCCATGAGTATGTACATGAAAATCCCTGGAAATTGAATCAAAATTTTGCGGTGAATAAGTAGATGAATAGGTATGGAAAGATCTGTTATTCAGAACTTCCGTGCTTAGTTTTACCTGAGCTACTGCGGAAAGTTGGAGCAGAAAAAAAAGCCCTAAAATAAGTATTGCCGATTTCGTTTTTTTAAATTTTATCAGGTAGCTTAGTCTGTCCGAAACCATTCCGTTTATTCCTATTCACTATTTAGACTTTCGAAATTCTATTGAAGTGGTTGCTCCCCGGATAAGCTTTTTGACACTAAAAAAGAGTATAATCTTTTTATTTGTTTTATCGTACTTTTTAAAGTTTTTCTAAAACTTTTAGAAAAATTATAATTGATAGTTTATGAACCAAACAGAACGGACAGTAAAGTCTAAAAAATTAGCAGAGTTGCTGGACAGTCGATTTCAATTGCCAGGAACTGACATTCGGTTTGGAATAGATCCGATACTGGGACTGCTGCTAGGTCTCGGTGACTGGATAGGTGGGGTACTGACTCTGTACTTTCCTGTATATGCAGTTGTGGCGGGTGCGAGGCCCTCAATTCTTTGGCGGATGTTCCTGAATATTATTGCTGATATTATTATTGGAACTGTACCCTTGATTGGGGAAATTTTTGATGTAGCATGGAAGGCCAACCTCCGAAATGCAAGGCTGTTGGAAGAGTTGGAACAGAATCCCGATCAGTTGGCCACCGAAAGCAAGTGGATACTTTGGCTGCTCCTTATTGTTTTGTTGCTGCAATTTTGGGCCTTTTAACTTTGATTGGATGGCTTTTTGCAGAGCTGATAGCACTATTACTCTGACCTATCTGCATATGCTCCCATCTCTTCAGCCCATTGATCTTTTTTTAATGTAAAAACAGGGGCCACCTACTGCCATAATGATGCAGGTACCAATGCCAAGCATACCGAGAAATGGCGTATCTGGAACACGGGTTACAATTTCTGAGAGGAACGCCACATACAACCCCAATACCGACCAATATATAAAACTAAAGTGCAGGATAACCCAGCCATCCGGCTTTCTAAGAAATGCGGGGATCATTACTCCGAGAAGTGTAATGATGCTTACTAAGGCTGCAATATGAAATATGCCAAATCCTCCGAACAGGCGATAGATCATAAACGAGGTGATACAAACTACTGCCATACTGGGTACGTAGATATAACCAATTTTCTTATGTGTCTGGTTCCCCTTGGGCAGACTTAAAATAACCGTACCCAAAATAAGAGAGAGGATAGCTCACACTTCGTTATGAACGAAATATTCCGTAGATAGTCAATTCTCAATTCTCAATTCTTAATTCCTAATTCCCTACCCCATCCCATAAAACCTGGCTCTTTCTTTAAAGTAGGGGACAAACACTTTTTTAAGCTCTTGATGTTCTTCCTCGTTAAGCTCGGGGTCTTGGTTAATTATGTTCCATGCCGCTGACTTTGCCTGCTCCAGAATCCACTGATCCTCAATAATATCAGCTACCTCAAAATCAGGTAACCCACTTTGTTTAGTGCCAAGGAAATCACCGGGTCCGCGTAATTTTAGATCTGCTTCTGCTATTTCGAATCCATCATTGGTTTTGGCCATCGTCTGCAGGCGGTAACGTCCCTCTTTACTAACTTTCTGTCCCTGCATCAAAATACAATAACTCTGTCGGGTTCCGCGTCCTATACGACCCCTCAGCTGGTGGAGCTGGGAAAGTCCAAATCGCTCTGCATGTTCAACAATCATAATATTGGCGTTGGGCACATCTACCCCTACTTCAATGACGGTGGTTGATACCAGTATTTGTATATTTCCCTCAATAAACTGCTGCATTACCGCATCCTTGTCTTCTGAACTCATGCGGCCATGAAGCAATCCAACGGTGTGTTCAGGAAATTTCGATTTGAGGTTTGCATATCCAGCTTTCGCATCTTTGAGATCAACTTTCTCAGATTCCTCCACCAGCGGATAGACCACGTAGGCCTGTCCTCCCTTTTCTAACTCTTTGCGCATAAACTGGTAGATATCCGAGCGATTAGAATCTTTGCGTACCGCCGTTTTAACTGGTTTCCTTCCCGCAGGAAGACCTTTGATAATCGAAATGTCGAGATCACTGTAAAACGTCATTGCCAGTGAGCGGGGGATTGGGGTGGCCGACATTACCAGCACATGTGGATGGGATCCCTTGTTCAGAATTTCTGCACGCTGTTTAACCCCAAACCGATGCTGCTCGTCAATGACCGCCAGTCCAAGATTATTAAAATTTACTTCCTCCTGGATAACCGCATGGGTTCCCACTACGATATCACAATTACCGCCTTCAACATCGGTTAGGATATCAGTACGGAGACCCGCCTTTTGGTTGCCAACCAGCAGGCGAATGTTTATATCAAGAGGGTTCAGAAAGTCAGTAAGTGTGCGGTAGTGTTGTTCTGCCAGGATCTCGGTCGGTGCCATAAAGGCTGCCTGGTAGCCATTGTCAATCGCCATCAGGATAGCACCTATCGCTACTACTGTTTTGCCGGAACCTACATCACCCTGGATCAGGCGGTTCATTTGCTGACCGGACCGCACGTCTTTTTTAATGTCGCCAAGGGCCTCTCTTTGTCCGTTGGTCAGCTCAAACGGAATAATATCATTGAAAAACGTTGTTATCTGATCTCCCATCTCACCGAAAACGTGCCCGTTCTTTTTTGTGATGATGGTGTGTTTCATCCGGGCAACACTGAGCTCAAAGAGGAATAGTTCTTCAAATTTGAACCGCTCCCGTGCCGTCTTATACTCCTGCTGGCTCTCAGGGAAATGTATCATCCGGTACGCTTCGCTCCGTTTGGGCAGGGGGTATTCCTGTAAAATATGAGCGGGGATAAACTCGGGTGGTTTTTTCTCTTTAAGGATTTTTTGCTGCCACTGGTTTATCAGCTTGCTGGTAATATAGCTTTTAGAGAATGCCTTGTTACTCGGATACACAGGCATGATGCGGGTTAAATCCTGCAGGTCATCCTTATCTCCAACTTTATCAACGTCTGGGTGGGCCATAGAGACATACCGGCCGTAGCGCTTGGCTTTCCCGAAGAAAGCGTATATTTCTCCCTCCTTGAATATCTTCTTAAAATAATGAACTCCTTTAAACCAGACTCCTTTCATTGCAGCTGTATCATCCTGGAGAATGATCTCAAGTCTTTTCTTTTTTCCATATCCTGCTTGCTGAATTTTCTTAATCCGCCCCACTACTGTTACCTCTTCACCCTGTCCGTGTAAACTGCGAATTGGAAGTACGGTAGTCCGGTCTAAATACCGTCTTGGAAGAAAGTGTAGCAGGTCTCCTATACTCTCAATCCCGTTCTCAGAGAGAGCTTTCAGACGCTTTGAATTTAGGTTTGGAAGATCGATCAGCTTCAATTGATATATCGTTCTATATCAGTTAATCAATAAAATTACACTATCTAGATACATTTGTTTATACTATAACTGGATTCTATGGAAAAAAGAAAATAAACAAAGTTTTTAATAGAATTTATTTGCATTGGTTTAGTCATAATCCTTACCTTTGGCAACTCTTGTTTGACCGAATATCAAATAAACGAATTAAACGTGCCTACAATACAACAACTTATACGCAAAGGTAGAAAAAGTAAGACGAGCAAAACAACTGCTCCTGCCTTGGAAGGGTGCCCGCAAAAACGCGGTGTATGCACTCGGGTTTATACAACTACTCCAAAGAAGCCGAATTCGGCTTTACGTAAGGTGGCTCGTGTACGACTAACCAATGGTATGGAAGTGACCGCCTATATTCCTGGTGAAGGACATAATTTGCAGGAGCACAGTATTGTATTGATACGGGGCGGCCGGGTTAAGGATTTGCCTGGTGTGCGTTACCATATTGTTAGAGGTACTCTTGATACGGCCGGAGTTGAAGATCGCAAGCAGGGCCGAAGCCTCTATGGTACTAAAAAGCCGAAATAACTTGTTCGTCACCTAAGAAATTAATCTGAACTGATATGAGAAGAAAAACAGCAGATAAACGTACTGTACAGCCAGATCCGGTTTTTGGAGACAAGCTTGTTACACGTTTTGTAAATAACCTGATGAGAGATGGCAAGAAGAACATTGCACGTAAAATTCTCTATCAGGCCTTTGAAATTATTAAGGAAAAAACGGGCGAAGAAGGAATTGATGTTTTCAGGTCGGCCATGGACAATGTGACACCCGTCGTTGAAGTTCGTTCACGGCGCGTTGGTGGGTCTACCTATCAGGTGCCGGTGGAAGTTCGTCCCGACCGTGGCACTTCACTTGCGATGCGTTGGTTGATAAGTGCTTCCAAAAGTCGCAATGACAAGTCAATGGCTCGCAGGCTTTCGCGTGAACTGATGGATGCTTCCAATAATGAAGGTGGGGCCGTCCGAAAGAAAGATGAAGTTCATCGCATGGCAGAAGCCAATAAGGCTTATGCACACTTTAGATTTTAATTTAATAGTTCTCTGATGAGGGCTTGTTTTGAGTAGCCGGTAATTGAGCTTGTTCGAATTACCCCTCAATGTTCTCAAGACATATATAAACAGTAAGATTTTCGAGATTTAGATTAACATTATGGCTGAAGCAACAAAACAAATTGACCCTAAAATACAGGATCGGATACGGCGTACCCGAAATATCGGGATTATGGCGCACGTAGACGCCGGTAAGACAACCATTACCGAGCGGATCCTATTTTATACCGGCCGGAGTCACCGGATGGGTGAGGTTCATGACGGTGCAGCTACTATGGACTGGATGGACCAAGAGAAAGAGCGCGGTATTACCATTACTTCTGCTGCCACCCATTGTGAGTGGAAGAATCACCGGATAAACATCATTGATACTCCTGGACACGTCGATTTTACGGTTGAGGTTGAGCGTTCGCTCAGAGTCCTCGACGGTGCAATCGGCGTTTTTGATTCTGTGGGGGCTGTACAACCGCAATCTGAAACAGTCTGGCGACAAGCGAACAAGTATGATGTTCCACGGATGGCTTTTGTAAATAAGATGGACAGGGTTGGAGCCGATTTTTACAATGTGATCGATGAGATGAGGGAAAAGCTCAATGCGAACCCTATTCCGATCCAAATCCCTATTGGTAAGGAAGAGAAATTTCGTGGCGTTGTTGACCTTATAAATATGCGCGGTATTATCTGGGATGATGAGTCGCTTGGTGCTAAGTACGAAGAGATCGAGATTCCCGAAGATCTTCAAGACAAGGCTGATGAGTATCGAAAGATTATGCTCGAATCCATTGCGGACCATAATGATTCGCTGATGGAGAAATACTTGATGGATGAAGAAATTACTGAAGATGAAATTGAGGATGCAATCAGGAAGGCAACGGTTGCCCAGGATATTACCCCTGTATTGTGTGGATCGGCATTGAAGAATAAGGGAATTCAGATTTTGCTCGACAAGATTGTTGAATACATGCCGAGCCCGTATGACATTCCGCCGGTAACAGGTAAAGATCCTGAAGATCACAGTATTAAGATGGAACGCGCTCCTCGTGTAGACGAGCCGTTCTCTGCGCTTGCCTTTAAAATTATGACCGATGAATATGTCGGCAAGTTGACTTTCTTCCGAGTATACTCCGGTCAGCTTGAAAAAGGTTCTTATATATATAACGCCACCACCGGTGAGCGGGAGCGTGTCGGGAGAATACTTGAGATGCATGCTAATGATAAAAAAGATCTCGATGTGGTTCGTGCTGGTGATATTGCCGCTGCCGTAGGGGTTAAGCAAGTACGAACCGGTGATACTTTTTGTGATGTAGAGGACCCGATTCTGCTTGAAGAGATTACATTCCCTGAGCCTGTTATTAAGCTTGCTGTTGAGCCAAAATCAAAGGCAGATGCAGAGAAATTGACAACCGGTCTGGTAAAACTCGCAGAAGAAGATCCGACCTTCCAGGTTAAAACAGATGAGGAAACAGGTCAGACTACTATAGCGGGTATGGGTGAGCTTCACCTCGAAATTATTGTAGACCGACTAAAGCGTGAATTCAAGGTAGAAGCCAATGTTGGTAAACCACAGGTTTCCTACCGAGAAACGATTACAAAGAGTGTTACCCACCGCGAAATCTATAAGAAACAAACAGGTGGACGTGGAAAATTCGCTGATATGGAATTTGAAATTGCTCCTCTCGATCAGTTTGAAGAATACGAAGAGGACGATAAGAAGGTAAGTGTAGACGATGGATTTATGTTCGTCGATGAAATTGTAGGTGGTAACATACCCAGAGAATATATTCCCTCTGTTGAGAAAGGTTTTAAAGCAGCGATGGAAGGTGGCATTCAGGCCGACTATCCGGTACAGAATGTCGGATTTCGACTGTTTGATGGTTCATACCATGATGTAGACTCTGATGCTTTCAGTTTTGAGCTGTGTGCAAAGCTTGCTTTCCGCAATGCTGCACGCAAAGCAGGTCCTACAATCCTTGAGCCCGTTATGGCTGTCGAGATTATCACTCCTGAAGAATATATGGGTGATGTAATTGGCGACCTGAACGGACGACGGGGAATTATCGGTAAGATGGATAACAATCCAGCCGGATCGGTAGTAACAGCTAAAGTACCGCTGTCCGAAATGTTCGGTTATTCTACGGATCTGCGCTCCATTACCCAGGGAAGAGCCGCTTACTCCATGGAGTTCAGCGAGTATTCTCCTGTTCCCGATAACATTGAGCAAGAAATTTTAGAATCAAGATCTTAAACAACATTAAATAAAATCTGTTATGGCAAAAGAAACATTTCAGCGCACCAAGCCGCATGTTAATATTGGAACGATAGGTCATGTGGATCACGGCAAGACGACCCTGACGGCGGCCATTACGACGGTAATGGCGAAGCACTACGGGGGGG
>JBEPXS010000059.1:0-12182 GCA_041641755.1 Balneolaceae bacterium | reverse complement strand
TCTGACATACAGCGTGGCTGGCACCCGCCGGGTTTCCGACTCTTTTTGCCGCCGTAAGGCCCATTCATTGGGCTTGAGTTCGCTCTCTTTCATCCGCAGGAAGGGCGAACGGATCAGGAAAATGTCGAGCGAGCCTTCATCCACCGAGTTCACGGCAAGCCGACTCCCGTCTGCACTTATTGAGATCTGCATGACACCCGACTGTAAATTCGTTAGCGGAGCGATAGTTCGGTTTGCAAGATCAAACTGGTAGATATTGGGGATTCCGTTTTGATCCGAGATAAATATCAATCGCCCGTCTTTTGTGGTTGCAGGTTGACGTTCCGACCAAAGCGGTGTTTTTGTCAATCGTACGGCTCGTGATGATCCAAACTGAACCCGGTAAATATCCGTTGAGTAAAGATCGTCACTCATCAACAGCCTGTAATTTTCTTTATAGGTATTGAGTTCGACATTGTCACCGCGTGCTGAAGCGAAATAGATAAACCGGGAGTCGCTGCTCCATGCGGGCTCAATATCTGAGATTACATCATTAGTAATGTTCAGGAATTCCCGAGTCTCCAGGTTATAAACAAAAATATCCTGCATAGGCCCTATGTTGCCATCGAATGCTATTTTTTTACCGTCGGGCGACCAAGACACGGACCCGATTGCATCGAGACGGGGAAACTTGATCTTCCGTATCTCTCCGGTCTCATAATCCACTATTGCCAGGTCATCGGTGCCCTTTGATTTGGCGGAAAGTGTAAGTTGGTTCCCATCCGGTGACCAGCTCAGGTTCGGATTGAGGATATTCAGCTCTTCGAAATTGATATTATCGCTTCCCTTGATCAACGTCTTTAGCTTATTTCCGGTAATCGCACTGATGATCACTACATCAAAATATCCACGGTCGTTAGTAATCATAGCGATCTTATCGCCTTGGGGAGAAATAGCCGGGCTGGTATTGTAGGTATTGGACTTTGTCCACTCAGTTACATGGCGGGCAAAGTCTGCAATATTCTCGCGTTCTGCTACCTCAGGCAGATATCTTTTTCTGTAATAATCCTTCCAGCGATTATTTAGTTCTTCAAGTGAAAATCCCAATGCCTGCTGGAATCCTCTCTCAAAATTACGATGAGTTTTAATGATTTGAAGAATTTCACCAATCTTACTCCTCCCATATTCTTCGACGATAAAATACCATAACGATTGCCCGCCCCGATAGGCGAAGTATCCACTTAGCTGGGAAAGATCCGGCAGATAGTCGTGAATAACGGCGTCACGGATCCACATATCGGTATTGGTATCCCATCCCATTGAAACATATTCAGCCAGCCCTTCATCAAACCAGTTCGGGAAAAAGAGCTGAATATTATTACTGATGATGGACTGAATACTGCCGCCATAGAACATATCGTTAAATACGGCGTGCAGCAGCTCGTGATGCAACGTACTGCGAAACTCGGTGTAGTTACCGTTGAAGGGCATTGTAATCCGGTTTTTAAAGAGATCGGTAACCCCGCCTATCCCCTCCGCATCAATCGGAAGGTTCACAACGTTTGTTTGGGAGAAGTCATTGTGGGAATCATAAATGATGACCCGGATACGATTGGCAATTTGATGGTTAAAATCTTCCCGAAGCTGCTTGAGTGATGATTCCAGGGTCCGGACGGTAAAATCGGCAAGTTCATAGTTTAGCGACTCATAATAATGAACGTCAAAATGGTCGGATTGAATATACTTCCAGTCAAAACTGTTGTATTGAACTCTGTTCTTTCCAAATCTGAAATATTGGGCAACACTTACGTTTGTTGCCAGGAATGAAAGAACAAGTATCCAAATTATGCGCTTCGTAAGCCTGAAGCCCAGGGATTTTGCTTTCACAATTAACCTCTCAACAAATTTTGTTCATTTTACAAGTTTTCCTGCAAACTTTTTCCGATTCTGGGTTAATTTTATTGGGGGAACGACCGTTTTTGTATCGGGTTTAACAAGTAAAGCCTGCACTGTTGATCATCATACATTCCATAACCTCCAAACGCCCTGTGAATCTGCTCACAAAGCTTTCTAAATGAATATTTTTCTGTTCCCGTACTTTTCACTCTCTGCTTTTCTTATGCTTGAAAATCGTATTCCAACATTCTTGAATACGACTACTATTTATTCACGAACCATTGTTTTAAAATTATATACTAATTTATTATCACCGCATGCAGTACAAGTGATGAGAAGAGTGTAGGGATATCCCGCAAGTCAAATTTTGAACTGATTTTTTAAAATTGCCCCGATGCACCCTGGCAGGGAAAATGTGTTACTTTATCGAAGACCTGGAACTGACACGATGCACCTTATTTATATAGTCATTCAAGTAAAGTCTGCTCTGTTGTAGGTGATCCATCTACAAAAAAAGGATAGATTCCCTCTGTCTCTAAGTCATTCATAATTAATACACTATTTTGAAGACAAGATAGTGGGAGAGTAATGAAAAAGAAGCAAATTCTTAAACAACCTTTACAGTCCTTAACGCCGAATTTGACGGATTATAATGAAGCATATACTTCATTTCGGTGGGATCAGGTTATGGCCAACCTGTCAGGTCTCCCAGATGGAAAGGGCTTGAATATCGCCTTTGAGGCAGTAGATCGGCATGTAAAAGGTAAAGGAATAAACAGAATTGCATTACGCTTCCTTGGGAGGGATAGTACGATTCAAGAATTTTCCTACCGAAAGCTAAAGGAAGAAACCAATCGGTTTGCCAATGTTCTGCAAGGATTGGAAATAGGGAAGGGAGATGTAGTCTGCACGCTTACCGGTCGTATTCCCGAGCTGTATATCACAGCACTCGGTACGCTAAAAAACAGAAGTGTGTATTGTCCCCTTTTCTCAATCTATGGACCGGAACCGATCTATCAGCGACTCAGTAAGGGAAAAGCCAAAGTATTGGTAACGACCAAGGAGCTTTTTGAGAAAAAAGTAAAAGGGTTGCTAGACCAGCTTGAAGATCTGGAATACATTTTGTTGACAGATGAGAATACAGATCGAGATCATTTCATACGGTCACTCAAAAAGCTGATGAGGATTGCCGAAAATGAATATAAAATTTTGCCGACCGATCCCGAAGACCGGGCGCTGTTGCACTTTACAAGCGGTACAACCGGCATGCCCAAGGGAGTTATTCATGTGCATCAAACCGCACTTACCCATTATGTTACAGGAAAGTATGTATTAGATTTTCATCCCGAAGATATCTTTTGGTGCACGGCAGATCCAGGATGGGTAACTGGCACCTCGTATGGAATTATTTCCCCACTGTTGCATGGAATCACCAACTTGGTGGTAGAGGCTGAGTTTGATGCCCGACTCTGGTATCAAACCCTGGAAGATCAGAACGTAACGAACTGGTACACAGCTCCCACCGCTATACGCCGGCTTATGCGTATGGATATCGATGTACTCAAAGAATATGATTTGAGCACCCTTCGCCTCATCCACAGCGTGGGAGAACCCCTGAATCCCGAAGCTGTAAGATGGAGTTGGGAGACCCTGGGATTGCCCATACTTGACAACTGGTGGCAGACAGAGACCGGTGGAATTATGATCGCTAATTACCCCGGCATGCTCATAAAACCGGGCTCCATGGGCAAACCGCTTCCAGGTATCGAGGCTGCAATAGTAAAACAGGCCAATACCGAAGAACTTTCATTCGTAGAGACCCCGGGGGAATCCGGTCAACTTGCCCTGAAAAAAGGATGGCCCTCCATGTTTCGAGGTTACCTGGGAGAGAAGCAGCGGTATAAAAAGTGTTTCATCGGGGATTGGTACCTGACCGGCGATCTTGCCAGCAAGGATCAAGATGGTTATTTCTGGTTTGTGGGTCGGGCTGATGATATCATCAAAACGGCCGGACACATGGTGGGCCCGTTTGAAGTGGAAAATGTGTTAATGGAACATCCCGCCGTAGCTGAAGCTGCTGTGATTGGTAAACCGGATCCGATGATGGGCGAACTGGTGAAAGCTTTCATTACACTGAAAAGCAAATATGTTCCCGAAAAAGAGCTTGAGTTCGAAATCAGGGGGTTCGCCCGGGAGCGATTGGGGTCTGCCGTAGCACCAAAGGAAATTGAATTTACCGATGAACTCCCCAAAACACGCAGTGGTAAAATTTTACGCAGGCAGCTTAGAGATCAAGAACGAGAAAAGACCAGAAACTAACCTGATAAACGTAAAAGGGAAGAACCTATGACCACAAAGAAAAAAACAACAACTCCGGTGAAAAACACCACTTCTGTTGACAAACAGAAAAAGCTTTACCTGCTCCACCAGATGATGCGTATCCGACAGATGGAAGAGGAGGCATATGAACTTTACACGCAGGAAAAAATCAGAGGGTTTCTGCACCTGTATGATGGAGAAGAAGCAGTAGCCGTTGGAGTCATCGAAAACCTGAAAGAGGAGGACAGTATCATAGCAACATACCGAGAACATGGGCATGCGCTCGTTCGTGGGGTTTCGATGAAAAGTATTATGGCAGAAATGTATGGTAAAGCGGAAGGCTGCAGCGGTGGTCGGGGCGGTTCGATGCATCTGTATGACAAAAAAACCAATTTTCTAGGTGGCTCGGCCATTGTGGCCAATGGTCTGCCAATGGCGGTAGGAGTTGCCTTTGCTTATAAGAGATTAAAAGAGGAAAAAGTGGCTTGCTGTTTTTTTGGGGAGGGTGCTGTGGATGAGGGAGAGTTTCATGAATCCCTGAATCTGGCATCACTCTGGGAGCTGCCGGTTCTGTTTGTATGCGAAAATAATCTCTATTCAATGGGCATGCCCTTTCAGCTTGCCGAAGCCGAGACCGACCTGGTCGAAAAGGCCGATGGCTATAAGATAGAAGGCACAACCGTGGATGGCATGGATGTAATGGCGGTATTGGAGGCAGCCGGGAACGCAGTCAACTACATACGAGAGCAGAAAAAGCCATACTTCCTGGAATGCCAGACCTACCGGTATCGGGCACACTCAATGTTTGATCCCGAGCGATATCGCTCAAAACAGGAAGTGGAAGAATGGAAAAAACGGGACCCGATAAAAACCTTTGCAGACAAGCTAAAGCAGGAAGAGCTGCTCACCGAAGAAGAGTTCAAGAAACTGAGTGAGAATGTGGCCGAAGAAGTGGAGGCTTCGGTTCAGTTTGCCGAGGAGGGAACTAAGGAGCCGGTAGAAAATCTCACTAGATATGTTTACAGCGATCAATAATTAAGATACTTAATAACATGAATAAAGTAGCCAAACTAACGATGACCTACCGAGAAGCCATTCGAGAAGCCATTCGGGATGCAATGCAGAAAGATGAACGTGTTTTCCTGATGGGTGAAGATGTGGGACGGTATGGCGGTTGTTTCAATGTCAGCGAAGGAATGCTGGAGGAGTTCGGTGAGGAGCGAATCATTGATACGCCACTGTCCGAGTCTGGATTTACTGGTTGTGGTATCGGTGCGGCGTTGGGTGGTATGCGTCCCATTGTGGAGATAATGACCGTCAATTTCAGTCTTCTTGCTGCCGATCAAATAATTAACACTGCTGCTATTCTGCTCTATATGTCTGGCGGACAGTTCAATGTGCCTGTTGTTATTCGTATGGCCACAGGTGGTGGGAAACAGCTTGCGGCCCAGCATTCGCGCAGCCTGGAAGGATGGTATGCCCATATCCCGGGACTCAAAATTTTGACACCCGCCACTATCGAAGACGCTCGCAGCATGCTTTGGCATGCACTGGAAGATCCCGACCCGGTGCTTATCTTCGAAAATTCCACGCTTTATAATTATAAAGGAACACTGCCGGAAAATGGTGCAGCATTTGATATTAGAACAGCCAAAGTGCGACGTGAAGGCCGTGATGTAAGTATCCTTACCTACGGTATCGGGTTGCATAAATCACTGGAAGCCTCCGAGAAGCTGGCCGAGGAGGGCATCGAGGCAGAGGTGGTGGACCTGCGGGTTTTGCGACCGCTGGACAACGAAACAATTTTTTCGTCGGTGGTTAAGACCGGTCGTGCAGTTATTGTTGATGAAGGATGGAAAAGCGGGGGGATTTCAGCTGAGATCAGTACCCGAGTCACTGAGGAGCTGTTTTACGAACTGGACTGCCCCGTTGAACGCATATGTGGTGAGGAGGTACCGGCCCCGTATGCCAAGCATCTTGAACAGGCCTCACTGCCCAACGCTCAGTCTATCGTGAAAACCGTTAAAAAGATGGGAGGAATCTATGGGTAAATTTGTCATGCCAAGCCTGGGATCAGAGATGATCGATGCGAAGCTGGTCCAATGGTTCATTCAGCCCGGAGACAAAGTAAATAAAGGAGACATTATCGGGGAGATCGACACGGAAAAAGGCCTGATCGACATCGAGATTTTTGAAGAAGGGATAGTTACGGAGCTCATTGCCAAAGAGGGAGAAACTATACCGGTGGGATCGATAATGGCAATTATCAATGGAGCCGATGAGAAAACAAAAGTGGAAGTCATCGAAACCAAACAGCAAGAGCCAAATGGAGAGAAAGAACTACCAAAGAAAAATGGAAAATTAAAGCATCCTCACAAGGAGGATAACAAGGAGTCGACAGTGAAAGTCAAAGCCTCACCACTGGCCAGGCGGGTAGCAGAAGATTTGGGTGTGGATCTCACAAAAGTAGGGGGATCCGGACCGGCGGGTACTATACACCGCAAAGATGTGGAGGCATTTGCAGAACTGAAAAAAGCTGACGAGACTTTTGAAAAAGAGCTCGAGATGGCCGATCATCTCTCCGCTGCCGATAAAAAAAGTATGCGCCATTCTATTGCCGCGGCGATGAGTCGATCAAACCAGGAAATCCCTCACTACTATCTGGAAATCGATATCGATATGAAGAGGGCACTCGATTGGCTGCAGGAAACCAATAATAAACGGCCGGTCAATGAACGCCTGATGCCGGCGATGCTGCTGATAAAAACTGTTGCAAACGCACTGGCAGAAGTACCTGAACTTAACGGTTTTTGGACCGATGAGGCGATGCATATTGAAGAGGGTATTCATATTGGTTTTGCTATCTCCCTCCGACAAGGTGGACTGGTGATCCCGGCTATCCTGAATGCGGATAGGAAATCTCTGGATGAGATTCGAAGTGAATTCGTGGATATGGTTACGCGAGCCCGAGAGGGGCATCTGCGCAGTCGTGAGGTAAGTAGTGCGACCATTACCCTAACCAGCCTGGGAGAACGGGGCGCTCAAAAGGTTTATGGTGTTATCTATCCACCACAAGTCGCATTGATTGGGTTTGGGAAAATAATGGAGCGGCCGCATGCTGTGGAGGGTATGATTGGAATCCGGCCTGTGCTATCTACCGTGTTGGCGGGTGATCACAGAGCAACAGACGGTCATACCGGTTCCCGGTTTCTGGAAAAGATTAACGAGCAATTACAACACCCGGAGGCGTTGTGAACCAACCTGACATTGAATCTACCATTAAGAAGCATCTTCACCGGGTGGCTCCCGAAGCTGACCTGAAACAGCTACAGCCTGACGATGAACTGGGACCGACACTGGATATCGATTCAATGGACATCTATACATTGATGGTGGCTATAAGCGAGGAGTTACATGTCGATATCCCGGAGGAGGAGTACGGTAAGCTAATAAGCTTGCAAAAAATTCAGGAGTTCTTGCAACAAGCACTGATTCAATAGAAGACAGCGGGTGGAAATCGAAGGATGAAAGCAAAAAGTATATTATTTTTAAGTCATCGGGGGGGATATGTAACGGCCGAAATTATGTAGTTCGCTCGTAGATTCCTGTTAACCTGGCTTTACCGATAATATGCTCATTCATAGCGTCCAACAAATTCTTTTTAATGGCACCGGGTCCCAAGTCTAGTTCGATATTGAGGGCGTAGAGTTTCATGAAATATCGATGAGAACCCATTGGGGGCAAGGTCCTCCGTAAGCTCGTTTTTTAAATTATTGATTCCATGCAAGGCTCCGTTGGCCAGTATTTCAGCAGCTGGGATAAGTTCATCAAGCTTTCATTCATCGCCCGGAATATGATAGAGTATCCAGTGGACCCACGTTTTGGAAGGAGCATCGGGGTCATCGAATATAATGGTAAAAGATTCAGTTCCTTCTGGTACATTTGACCATACTAGAGGGGGAGAGATATTTTCTCCATCACAGGTATACTTTTTGGGTATTATACCCCCTTCCTCATAAGAGGGACTTCTCAATTTAAGTTCCATTAGATTTTTCTCTTTCCTTGGTAATACCTAGTCTTCCTGCCTGTTAATTTTAACTAATCCTATTTGAAATATTTTGTTATATAATAATATCATTCCCCAATGATAGTCTTGAAGAGGGGAGAATCATAAAATACTGTAGGATAAATTCCTACAGTAAGAGTCTGAATTTTATTCATGGGGAAATTAGCTATTAGGAAATGCTCTTACTGTAACTTAATCTGATCTCTTTCAAACTCTGCAATTAATTATACCTTAATAAATTGAATCAGTTCATCATTTAATTAAAATATTTGAAAGGCAAGGTTTTTAACAAAGTAAGAATGAGGGATATCCCTACAGGCCGAAGCGTATTTAACTTACTTACTGATGTAATTTTGTTTATATATTGTGAATAGATGCTTTGACATACTGAATATGAAGAGCGCAGTTCATGGTCCTGCTACGGCAGGATGATGAAAAGATCAGGAAAAATTTACCGCTGATTACTTTTTAATGGTTCCAACAAAGGAATATTTAAAGTGCGCTCCGGTTAATGTTAACCGTCGACAGATGGTTAACGCGAAGCCACCGGTGGAGGGTGCTAATCTGCCAACAGGGCGGAAAAGCTGAGATAACACCTCTGAACTTGAACCGGACAATACCGGCGTAAGAATTCCGATGGCTTCGTCATTATAGTAACTCTAAGCATACGGGAGCCCGGATCATTAATTTGGTTCGGGTTCTTTTATTTCGCTGGTCTTTACCTGTTATCTCATTCATAATTGGTTTTTGGTGATGGACTAACTACAAAATTTTCAATCAGCTTAAGCAGCGCCGGCAGGACAAACATAGCTGCGAATAAAGCAAGGCTTATTCCGAGAATAGCTACCTCTCCAATAGAACGCATACCGGGATGGATGGAAAACAGTAATCCGCCAAATCCCAGCATGGTCGTAAATGCACTTACGGTAATATGTTCACCAGTAGAGTGGAGTACCCGGGTTATTGAACCTTTTCCTTCCTCAAGATAGCGATGAACAAAGTGAATGCCACTATCATCTCCAATCCCCAGGATGGTTGGAAGCACAACCAGATTATAGAAGTTCAGCTTCCAACCGAAAATCTCCATAATGCCAAACAACCAGATAAAACTTGCCGCGAGTGGCAGTAGGGCAAGTAACATCCATTTTAAACTTCTCAGAATGATAACTTTAAAAATTATAATGAATACCAGTGTCAAAACTATTAATAATGGAGTTTCATTAATCATGAGTTGAAGCATGTCCGAAGCTATGATAGAGGTAGAACCCGCAAAATAAGTAGTACCATCCGAAAGAGTAATTTCCCCCACATCGTCGGCAAAAGCCATGGAATTACGACCGTCAGCCAGTCCTACGGAGGGATGAATAATGACCAAATTACCAACAATGCCGGAGGACGATGTAAATGGAGCCTTCAGGAATTCAGGTACTTTGTTGAGTGGAATAGGTGTTTGGGTACCCGCGGCAGTTTTAAGTTTTTCAAGATTTTTTGAGGCTTGTTCAGAATTTGTGAAAAATGGATCCTCCAGCAGTTCCCTGATATCCGTGATTTGTCTCAGTTTGGTGACAGCCTGCTCTTTCGATATGGGATAGCGATCCTGGAATGTTTCGACACTTCGTATCGTCGGGCTCGCAGTGTCATTTTTAGCACGCAGCCGCAAAATGTCGGCTACTCTGGAAGCTTCTTTGGGATCATCAACGATTATATAGGCGGCATTGCGTGTACTTCGGTCACTGTAGGTTTGTCTTGCCAGTCTGTTACGACGATAAAATTCTTCGTAGTCAGGTTCCAGCTCTGCAAAGTCATATTCAAAGGATAACTCATCCAGCTTGCTAAATGAAAGGGTTGTGACACCAACAGCCAGAACAATAATACCCAATGAAAGAGCCTGCCAGCGAAGTCGTTTGTCGGGTTGATTATTTCGATGAACTTCCTGTTTCTTTTTTTTGTACAAGATTTTGTCCATGCTCATCAGTGGACTTCTTTCAAGTAAAACGATCAGCGAGGGAAGAAAAGCCAAATATGCAAAAATTGCGAAAAGCAATCCTGTTCCTGCGATGAATCCGAATTCGCTGAATCCCTTGAAGTCGGCTAACATCAGGATAAAAAAGGCCGCAGCTGTGGTCAATCCGACGACAAAAATGGCCTGGCCTGTTGTCATAAACGTAGTTATGAGTGAGTTTTCCACGGAATGACCTTGTCCTCGTTCTTCGGCATATCGAGCATAAAAATGAATACCAAAGTCGATCCCCATCCCGAAAAGCAGGAGTCCAAGAGTAGAGGTCATAATGTTCAGGTTGTCAAACACAAGCCAGGTGATGCCAAATGTCCAGCACAGGCTCAAAACAAGTGGTAATGCTATAGTAATAGTGTATGCCGGAATGTGAGTGAGTTGTGTTAGGAGCCATCGAAGTTTTAGTTTTTTACCATATCTTGCCTGGTATCCTTTGTAGTAAAAGTAGAGGATCACTGCCAGCAGCAGCATCAATACGCCGGCCCCAAAAGAATCGATAACATCTTCCGTGATTGTTTCGACTTCAATCAGGGTTCGAAGCAATCTTCCTGCTGCGGCGATCTCCATCTCGGGATGAAATGAAATGGGATCAAGCTCATCAATTAATATATCCAGATCAGTGTAGGCATTTCGAATGAACTCAATATCTGTCTGGGCACCACTGGGATACAGTTTTACAGTCAGTATAGTTGAGTCTTCCGACATTGTGTACTCAGAGCCAACCAAATCATCGTAGCGTTTATTCAGTTCGTCTGCGAGAGAATCGGATTCAGTTTTATCATTCCCTTCCTCATCCAGTTCAAAGTAAAAGGGATTGGCCTGGCGACGGGATTCCTTTATTTGATCTTCAAGGTATTCCTGAAGCTGATTGAGTTCCTGACCCGTCGCAAAATAGAGCGCATTGTGTTTGAGAAAGTCAATATTCCTATGGAATTCGGCACGTACGAAGTAGGGTTCCCCTGTTTGGGGATTAACCAGCGCCAATGCCCGGGGAATCAGTGCCTTCGCAAATGCTTTATTCCTCTCGAAAGAAGGGCTGTGGATAGCTACTGTAGCTTCATGCTCTCCTCCGACCTGCTCACGCAGTGTGTTCAATGCCTGTACACTCGGATAGTCTTCGGGAATTAGTTTAGAGAGATCATTGTCGATGCGAAGATTTTTAGCTCCCCAAAAACCTGCAGCTGCGAGACATAGACATAATATCAAGATCTTCATTGGATGTCGAATAACATACAGTATACCGGGACGCAGGTGATTGAAGAGCCAGTCGATCATGGAGTATGTTCTCCACCGGTACTGGTTGGTATCCCAATATCCGAACTTCGGTTTGATTCGCTGATCCTCCATATATAATGGGCCAAACTTCCCAGACCGAAGAGTAACAGTACAACATTAAGTATTCCGCCGATAAAGGGAAGGTTCGTTAATATGGCTATATAAACCATACCCAGAACCAATCCCCAATAGTAGGTTGATGTTTTAGCCTCTCCGGTAAAGTAGATGATGCTTATAACGCCGAGAGACATGGCAACAAGCAGGTAACTGATGAACAAGGCAAAAGCATAAGTCAACCCCAAAAGAAGAGACAAGGGAAGCGTAATAAGTAACAGACCAAGTATGACTATCGCTATGGGAACAGCTATAAATGCCAATAAACCCCAGCCCGTGTTTTTCCAAAATGTTTCAGTAGCAAACTTGGACATATCAATAGCTGTTTTCTGAAATAGGCGAATCAAAATCAGACCTGTTACCAGCAGGGAGAGGAAGAACCAGGCTTGAAACAGAATTACAGCCCAGATATTAGTTTCTTTGGTTTGCATTGTTAAGTTTGGTGGGATTACCCCCAGGTTTTCACGATAAAGGGGTTCACTGCTTGTGATTGTGGTACCATATGAGGCTTCGTATTCT
>JBEPXS010000058.1:0-12206 GCA_041641755.1 Balneolaceae bacterium | reverse complement strand
GGACTGCTTTCAGATGGATCAACAAGAGGCACGGGCCTTTTTCATTGAACAGCTAATCAAACGGTATCCCCAGGGGAACTTACATACCGACAGGAATGAGTTGCTGGCTCTTCCTCCGGAAGAGCTCCTTCGTTTTGCGATTGAGGGTACCACCACCCAAAGAGAATTCGTGCTCAATCCCACCCCCAACCTGTTATTTACGCGGGACCTGGCTGCAGTGGTAAACAATAATGTACTGCTTTCCCGACCGGCCAAGGCCGCACGCATTCGTGAATTTTTGCTCATGGAGATGCTGGTTCGGTATCACCCGATACTGGCAGACCTTAAACCCAATATTATTACGATTGCCGAACAGGAAACCATCGAAGGTGGAGATGTACTGGTAGCTTCAGAAGACGTGGTATTAATAGGCATGAGCGAGCGTACCTCGTTCAGCGGACTGATGACAGCCGCCGATGGATTGCTCAAAACGGGCGTAGAAACAGTGTTGGCTGTGGATATCCCCAAACAGCGATCCTCCATGCACCTGGATACCATTTTTACTTTTGCCAGCGAAGATGAGTGCCTTGTCTTTCCCCCGGCCATCATCGAACGCGAAAAAAATGTGGTGCGCCTCTCCAGCAAAAACGGGTCTTTGAACACCGAAGTGCTCTCTTCACTAAAAGAAGCTTTGGAGGAATGCCTTGGGCATCCATTCACGTTTATCAATTGCGGTGGCAACTCGCGAACCAACCAGTTCCGTGAACAATGGACCGACGGCGCAAACGTTTTTGCTCTTGCACCCGGAATCATTGTAGGATATGAACGGAACACCAACACCTTTAAAGCCCTAGAAGAGCATGGCTACCAAATAGTTAACCAATTTGATTTTATTAGAGAATATAAAGACAAGCCGTTTGATCCTGAAGGCAAAAAAATCGCGATCGGTTTTGAGGGCAATGAATTGTGCCGGGGTCGTGGCGGGGCACGATGTATGACACTGCCAATTTCCAGAGAATCCTAAAACAAATATAGCATTGGACGAACGAAGTATTTCTTACGACTACCAGGAAGTTAATACACAAACACCCGAACCCCCTCCTGCCCAGCAAGAGTTTGGGACCAAAACCATACTAAAGCATCTGGGATTATTTGTCCTCACGTTTATTACCGTTTCTTTTTTTGGAGGACTGTTTGTCACCCAGACTGCCGTCAGTACTTCCATCACTTCACAGATGCTGGATGGAGCTGTGTTTGCCACGGTATTTCTGCTTTTTTTGGGAACGCATGAATTCGGCCACTTTTTTGCAGCACAGTATCACCACATAAAAGTTACGCTCCCCTATTTTATTCCCGTACCGCTGGGTATCGGGACGCTTGGGGCTGTAATCCGAATCAAGCAAAAGATTAACGATACACACAAGATGTTCGATGTTGGGGTATCGGGACCGCTGGCGGGTTTTATCGTCTCTCTGACACTATTGATTTATGGTTTCGCAACCCTGCCCGAACCCTCATACATCAATAATTTTGCGGGACATGAGGCCGTGCAAGAATATGTCGCACAAAACGGCACTTTTCCTGATCAGCCACCCACAGCTGAATCTGCCGATGTTCTAATTGTGGGGAACACCCTGCTCTATTCGTTCCTGGCCCAGTTTTTTGAGCACGTACCCCCCATGTACGAGATGTATCACTACCCGTTTCTTTTTGCGGGGTGGCTGGGGCTTTTCTTTACCGCTCTCAACCTGATGCCGGTGGGGCAACTGGATGGCGGACACATATTATATTCACTTTTGGGATTTCGGCGGCACCGCACGGTTGCCCGCATCTGCTTTGCTGTTTTAACCGTGATGGCGGGTATAGAATCGGTCCCGTTTATCCATATGTCATTGAGCAGCTGGGGACTGGCCAACGCCTATGGCAGCCTCACCTGGCTGATCTGGGCCGGTGTTCTTTTCTTCCTGCTGCGTAAAGCCTACCACAACGATCATCGGTGGATTGCCCCGGTTCTGGTGGCCTCTCTTGCAGCCTCTGCCGGCTATATCTACCTCTACGTGGGATCATTAGAATCCATGAGCTCCCTGATCTGGATTGTCTGGGCTTTCTTTATCGCTTACTTCGTCAAAATCGAGCATCCTCCCGCTCTTTATGAACGACCGTTGGATCCCACACGCCGCTGGTTGGGCTGGCTCAGCATGGCCATTTTTGTGCTCTGCTTTAGTCCGAATCCCTTGTATTTTATTTGAATCCTCTATAACACAATATAACCGGGGTACCCCGATCTTCCGGTTAAAAAACTACAATTTTCTGGATTGATTCAGTACTTTAATCGGCTACAATTAACCATCAATACTGACTTATAAATGAAATATCTTGCTACCTTTTTTGTACTATTGCTTTTCGTCGGCTGTTCCAGTGATCAACCAGACAATCTCGAAGAAGCAGTTGATCAACTTATTGCGGAAGATAATTACGGGCAGGCCCTTGAGTATATTAATAATGCCAATCCCCAAAAAACTGAAACCGATCTCAAAAAGCTAAAAGAGAAGACCCACCTAAACTATGGGTTGTACCTGGAATATCGGGGGCCCGAAGATAGTTCCATGCGAGACCGGATGACCAGCGCTCTTGAGCAATATATTGCTGTCCTGAAGATTAATCCTGACAACCAGAAAGCGAGGCAGGAGATTAAACAGATAATGGGAATCTACAGTACTATGCCCGACCGGTCACCTGGTGAAGATATTGTACAGGAATTGAACGAGCTGGGCTTTGATTACTAGTGTCGCGTCACGCCTAACGTGTCGGGTTGCATCAAAGAAATTGTTGGGGGAACCCACCCCGTCTTTCGCGCAAACCCACGCGAAATCCACCCTCCGAGGGGAGGGGATTTGCTACATATCTGTTTTCAGGGAAAAAGCTCAACATATTGGTATAGGCTCGTATAAGTCCCCTCCCCGGGAGGGGTGCCGTCCCGACAGCCGTCGGGAGAGGCGGGGTGGGTTCCCGCAAGCCGCAGGGGCAGACCCGATAATTTATCTTAGACACAACACTAAGGATTGATCTTAGCTTTTAAACATGGTACTCAGGACAAACCAGATATTTTCTTTCCTTTCGGTAAGTCTGCGTTTAAAGTAGGGGAGCCACATCGTCCCGTAGGGCACATAAATTCGCGTGTTATATCCCTCATCTGAGAACTGCTCCATCGTGTCCTGCCGCAACCCGTAGAGCATCTGAATTTCGTATCGGGGCTTACCAATCTCATGGTCATCGGTATACTCAAGCAGCCAGTTGATAAGCTCATCATCATGGGTTGCAATTCGGGGATACGTAGTTTTTTGCAGCAGAACAGTGGCGTACTCTTTATAGGCTTCGCGGATAGCGGTCATATTCTGCAAGGCGATCCGCTCCGGTTCTTTGTAGGCTCCCTTGCAGAGGCGAACATCGGCACCCATCTCTGCCAGTTCATTGATATCGCTCTGGGAGCGGTGCAGATAAGCCTGGATTACGATGCCCACATGCTTGCCATACTTCTGGAACGCCTTTTTATAAATGTCGATTGTTGCCTGGGTGTAGTCAGAGCCTTCCATATCGATCCGAACAAACTGGTCGTGCTGCTGTGCTACATCCAGTAACCGAAACAGATTATCACGACAAAAATCCTGATCAATATCCAGGCCCATCATCGTAAGCTTTATCGAGATGGTGCTGTCGAGCCCGGCTTCTTCAATCCCCCTGATAAGTTCGATGTAATTGTCTGCCGTGTCGCGGGCCATTTGGCGATCTTCAACATTTTCGCCCAACATATCCAGAGTTACTTTGATACCCTTTTTATTTAGATCACTGACTTTCGGTATAACCTGCCCGAGATCCTCTCCCGCAACAAACCGTTTGGCTAGTTTAAAAGGTAACTTCATTAGCTGACTTTCTCTTTTCATTATTTTTTTAAGTGATGAAAATAATGAATCCCACATAAAAGATATAGAAAACAAAAGCTGATCGCGTTCAGGTTCCGGATCTACTGGAGAGACCAGCCTGTTTACTCTTTTTGTAACTTTCCCATCCGGGCTACCGTACTAGTTAAAGCTTTTTGAATATAAACCTCGACAGGAGTAACCATGACCGCTAGAAACATTTACATTACCAAAGTTTGTATGGCATTCGCATTGTCACTTTTAATCACTTTTTTGTTGATGATGCCTGCTTCAGCCAACAGCATTGCATCAACGGAAAACATCGATGACCCGTACCGGGTTGAAGAGTTCAATATTTCCACTCCCGGTGAACTGGAGGTTAAAACCTCCGGTGGCCACATTACAGTAGAAGCATCCGATACCGACAGGGTACGTGTTGAGATGTACGTGCAACGGAACGGGAAAGAGCTGAGTCCTTCCGATACTGATCTTGACGATTTTGATATCGATATTTCCCAATCCGGCAACAAGGTAAAAGCTATCGCCGACCGGGAGTCAAAAATGTTTAACTGGGGCAACAATAATATCTCAATCTCATTTAAGGTATTTACCCCCAGGCAGATGAAAACTGACCTCAGAACCAGCGGCGGACATATTGCTATTTCTGGCCTGGACGGAGATCAGCGACTGTCTACCAGTGGTGGACATCTTGAGATGTTGAGTCTAAAAGGAACCGTAGATGCACGTACTTCCGGCGGACATATTGAAATCCATGATTTTGCCGGGCAGATGGATGCCCGAACCAGTGGTGGACATATCGAAGCCGAACAAGCTGAAGGGAACATAGAGTTACGTACCAGTGGCGGACATATCAAGCTCCGTGAGCTTGCCGGGAGTATAGAAGCCAAAACCAGCGGTGGCAGTATTGATGCGGACCTGTATAGCATCGACAAATTTGTAGACCTGCGCACAAGTGGTGGACATATTGATATTAACGTACCGGAAGGGATAGGATTAAACCTGGACCTGAAAGGTAACCGGGTAAACACCACGTTATCGAATTTCAGCGGAGAAATTGAGGATGATGAAATAAACGGTACTATCAACGGCGGCGGCCCTGAATTGCGGGCTCGTACTTCCGGTGGCAGTGTCAAAATTTCATATAACTAGTGTCGGGTTGCATCAAAGAAGTGGCCCGGGGAACCCATCCCGTCTTTCGCGCAACCCCACGCGAAATCCACCCCTCCCGCGGAGTGGATTTGCTACATACCTGTTTTCAGCGAAACAGCTCAATGTATTGGTATAGACTCATATAAGGCCCTCCTCGGAGGGGTGCCGAGTGCAGCGAGGCTGGGTGGATCGCAAGCCGTAGGGCTAGACCCGGCAATTTATCTTAGGCATGACACTAGTTATATCATTTACACCTGAAAGAGCACTTCCTGCGAAGTGCTCTTTTTTATTGACTTGAGGCCTTTAAAATATTACTGTTTTTGACCTCCTCATATACTTTTGCCATTTACCGAAGTGCTTTTGGGAGAAGTAATCTCTCAGTATAGGCTTTGGTCGGGGTGACAGTTGGGTTTTAAAGACCTCATAGAACCCTATAAAAGAGTCATATCGACCACAAGGAAGAGATCTTTGTTGAAATAGCACGGTTTCGGATACAAAGATCTCTCATTCCGCAGGCTCCATTAGAGGTGACGGGGGGATTGCATTTATTTCTATTTTTATTTCGAAATTACGATTGAGATAATGGATTTCTGGTTCATGTTTCGCCCCATCCTGTTGTATGATTGACCAAGGATTAACGGTCCGCTTTGTTCAAAGCGGATGTGATTTCTCCATTCCGTCAGGTATGAGGATCCCCCCGCAGAACAGTATCCGAGTCTAATAGAATTGACGTTAACCAGAACTGCCCGGAGCACTACTTTTATTTTTTCCATTTCTTTGGACTATTTATTTAATATTCACACTATAACCCTATACTGAACCGAATGGAACACGAGCAGATTATGTTTATATAAATCCTTAATAATTAAACCGTTAAATAAAATTTTCAAATTCATGAAACTCTCCCGTTTATTTTCATTTATTGCACTTATTGCCCTTATCACAGCCTGTGGAGGTAAATCAGGCGATCAACAACAAGCCGCTCAGGAAGAAAGTGAAAGTACAAGTACCAGCGATGTTCGGACTATAGAAATAGTCGGGCTGGACAACATGAAATTTGCTGTTGAAGGTGGCACGGACGGAGTAACTGTTAGTGATACTCTTGGTCAGAACGACGAGTTGCGTCGTCTTGAAACCATTACCGTACAACCAGGGGAAGAGATCAGAATTGAACTAACCACGCGCAGCCAGTTGCCAGCTACGGCCATGGCGCACAACTGGGTACTGCTTGCTCTCGATTCAGATCCAGATGCTTTTGCAAAAGCAGCCATTCAGGCCAAAGCAAACGATTACATCCCACAAGATCAAACCGATAGTATTGTAGCCCAAACTGGTCTTGCCGCCGGTGGTGAAACCACGTCGGTAACATTTACAGCACCTGAGGAACCAGGTGAGTACGATTATATTTGCACCTTCCCGGGACACTTTTCTGCCGGCATGAGGGGAACACTTGTTGTTGAAGGTTAACAACATGTCTCAGTTTTAACTACTTCCTTAAAAAAGGCCCGATAAATTTCGGGCCTTTTTAAGATTTATGTCAGGATTTTATTTAAGCTTTAAGTAAACTGGTGTTTGTATTTGTACGGCTTTTTTGGAAGGTTTTTGTATATCTTCCTTGATATCGTTGCTGGATCGTTCTAATACTGTCACTTGTCCCTCCTGGTCCGTATTCAACATTGTAGAACTAGCTGCACAAGTAACTTTAATATACATGGGAGTGTAAATTCCAAGTGTTAAGTTGCCTACAAGCCCGTTTACAAAACTTATCTTAGTCTCAACAATAGCAACTCCATTATCGCAATGTTCTACTGCTTCAACGGTTTTTGGAGGTACAAGTCCGTAAATCCATGAAGATGCAAATTTATCTTCATAAACTTTGGCAGAAGGTTCTAGGCCTGTATTCACTTTAGCGTTATAACATCCTGAAATAGTAATAATTAACGCTAAAAATAGAATAGGTTTTATATTTTTCATAGTATAGTTTCCCTTGTTTTTATTTGATTTTTATTAGAGCTGGAATAGATCTCCTAATGAGCTCGAACTCTAAACTCTCTCATTTGATAAATTGAGCTATCCCATAATTCAACTATACTGTTTAAACATTTTCTGTATTATTTCAAAATTTCAACTCTTTATCGTTAATTATATAACGCATTTTGAGAATTAGAGAAAATAGCTTTTGATATTGTTTTTAGGATGTACAGTTTATTGGGATTGAGACGATAGCCCTGGTGCTATCCACCTTCACGTTGATTACAATTTGGATATGTAAAAAAACACGACCGTTGTGCGTCAGTTCAATGTAATATTTTATTTAAGTAGATCTTATAACCAAATCTAAGAATAGATAATACCTTTATATCATACTTTTCTGTAGGATTTCGGAATCAGAATATTCAATAATAAGTGGTACTTCCAACATTTTATTGCGCTAGATCATGATGATCGTTCAAGATGACATTAAAATTATTTCTGGCTTTGTTCGTGTTAGTGTAACTACTATTTATCACGGCATCTCCAGGAAACGATCATACGCTTCCTTCTCAAGTTTTTCGCGGTGTTCGGGATGAGCAATTTCGATCAGCGCCTTGGCCCGCTGGCTCATATTCTTTCCGTATAAATTTGCTACGCCATACTCAGTAACCACATAATGCACGTGAGCCCTCGTCGTAACCACACCAGCTCCCTGTTTGAGATAAGGTACAATCCTGGATATCCCCTTGCTTGTGGTGGAAGGAAGTGCGATAATCGGCTTTCCTCCCTCACTAAGCGAAGCACCCCGGATAAAGTCCATCTGCCCCCCCACACCAGAATAGTGGTAGGTCCCTATGGAATCAGCACAAATTTGGCCGGTCAAATCTACTTCAACCGCACTGTTTATAGCCGTTACCTTGGGATTCTTGCGGATTATAGCCGTGTCGTTTGTGTAAGCCACATCAAGCATCGCTACCTGGGGATTGTCATCCACAAAATCGTAAAGCTTTTGAGAGCCCATCAAAAAGGTTGACACGATCTTACCGGGATGCCGCCTTTTCTTCTTATTATTGATGACACCGCTTTCCACCAGTTCAATGATTCCATCTGAAAACATTTCTGTATGTATTCCAAGGTCTTTATGATTTGTCAGGGCCTTGAGTACGGCATTGGGAATACCGCCGATTCCCATCTGCAGGGTCGCACCGTCTTCCACCAGTTCGGCACAATAGTTACCTATCTGCTGTTCAATCTCCCCCGGTTCGCCCGTAATATGTTCCGGTAGGTCGATTTCGTGCTCAACCATGGCATCAAATTCTTTGACATGGACCATCCCATCGCCATGAGTACGAGGCATTCTGGGATTCACCTGGGCAATCACGTTGTCAGCCGTCTGAACGGCCGCGCGGGAAGCATCTACAGAAACACCCAGCGAACAAAAACCGTGCTTGTCTGGCGGCGACACTTGCACAAGTGCCACATCCAGCGGCAGAATATTATCACGGAACAGGTACGGGGTTTCGCTGAGAAAGATCGGCAGGTAATCCCCTCTTCCCTCATTTACTGCTTTACGGACGTTAGCCCCGACAAACAGGGCGTTTACCGTGAAACTCTCTTTATATTCTGGATTGGTGTAGGGGGCGGGACCTTCGGTATGAAGGGAGATAATCTCAACATCCCGAAGTTCATCGGCGCAGTCAGTCATCGCCTCTAACAAGTAATGGGGAGCGGCCGCAACACTGTGTACAAAGACGCGGTCCCCGGAGCTAATAAGTTTTACTGCTTCCGCAGCAGATACAAAAGAATTCATAATAGTTTTTAATCTTATTAATAATGTTACTGTTTAAAATGTATGATTTCAGAGACCTCGCTGGTAACTGACAATTCGGTTCCAATGCAAATAAATAAAGAGAACTACAGCCGATAACTCTAACAGTCGGCTTACCACATACCCTGTATCGGGAACCAGATGCAAATGTGTTAAAATATAAATCCATAATCCGGCATTCAGCAGAATCATCATGGTCCAGGCCAATCCTTCACTGCCTCGTTTGGGTCCCTCCAGGTATCTGGGAAGCATCCAATAGGCGGTTCCTAACACAAATTGGATTAACCAACCGAATAATGCGACTTCAATGTGAATCTGTAATAAAGTCCATATAGATCCGTGCATTATTAATCCTTTATTAATAAGCAGGAGGGTACCGGCTGTGATGCCAGCTAAAAAATAGATTAATGAAGCCCGGATCATCCATACGCTTTGAACTGGCATAGCTCTACCCCCTTCTTCGTTTACGCTTACCTTTTACTCTCGGCCATATCCCCAATACATACGCTGTGCCTCCTATAATTTGCAACACAGCTGAAAGTGCAATTAAAAACGGTATGATTTTATCAGATCCCCCGCTTGCAACAAATGGCTCAGATATAGCACGCATCCACAAGCCGACATTGATACAACTGAATGCGATCCAGGCGTGCTTTTCACCGCCGCCCTGCTGGCCTCTTCGCTTTCGGGGAAACATCCAGACGGATACACCCATAATGATCTGCGTAATCCAGCCGACCAGCAAGAAGTGCCAGAATACAGGTTGTAGCGTCATAACCGGCAATGTCATCAATCCGGACTGTTCCAGCGACATGATTAATGCCAGGAATAAAGCGAGAAAAAAGAAGATCATTCCGGAGCGTATAAAGTAAATGGTAATCTTAGGCATAGTTGTCGATTCTTACTTCCTTTTGCTATTGATTATCCTTTGGTTCATCACGGTCACATTTCCTGCAGTTCAACAGGTGGCCCAGTCTGGAATTCCTGCCTTTCTCTGTTGTTATCCAGGGCCGTAGTTGCCAGGGGGGATCGTGCCGCACATGCTGATTGTGACCACATTCCAACTCAGCTACCCAGTCATCTTCTTCATCTTTATGGTATCCTATAATTGGTTGTTCCATGAAATGCAGAATATTATTTATCCCGGATGACAGCAGCAATTGGTGATGTACAACATTCATCAAGTTTCTGCAAATAATAATTCATAGAGATTAACTAATAGATCTTCATTGTCTAAACAGTTGATGAATTGTACAAAATACGGGCCATCTTCATGCCAGCTCAAATTATCGTATCCATTTCCACGCTATGCGGGTACTACATCAGGATTCTTGTAAAAGTGCATAAGACCATGATTGGGTGGTCTTGCAAATTTGCAAGACTACGAATAATGATTCCTTAGAGTGTACTTTGTTTTCCGGAAAATTCCCGCTTACACCGGTCAGAATCCTATTATTAAAATTTTCTCTGGACATTCTAAATCTTGGTACGACTATTGTACATATCTTAATAGACATATTTATCTATAGATCAAAACATCTATAATCTAAATCAACACTGAATCATGATGGAACCACAAGACAACAAAAAAGCTGAAAACAAGAATGTAAACTCAACTAATGGACTTTCACGTAAATCATTTCTGAGAAACACCGGAGCTGCTTTACTGTCCGGCGGGTTTCTTGCAGGTACTGCCTTTCCTTTTAAAGCAAATGGGAAAAACACGGTATCCAATGATGATAACCTGCGGGAATCGATTTTATCTATCCCTGAAGTAAAACGGGTTGCTGCCGATCCACGCGACATCCCCGCTCCTATAAAACGACGAAGTTCCAAAACGCATCAAATTACTTTGGAAAGCCGCGAGGTAGTAGGAGAAATTGAGGATGGCGTTAAGTTTAAGTTCTTAACCTATGGCGGACAAGTTCCGGGACCGATGATACGGGTCAGACAAGGTGATACGGTAGAACTGACTCACAAAAACCTCTCTGAAAATACTATGCTCCATAATGTTGACTTCCACGCGGTTTATGGTACAGGTGGTGGAGCAGAAGCAACCATCTGCCCTCCGGGTCAATCCAAAAAACTCCGCTTCCAGGCCCTTTATCCGGGAGCCTTCATTTATCACTGTGCCGTACCACGGATGGATTATCATATCAGCAGCGGTATGTTTGGCATGATTCTGGTAGAGCCCGCAGACGGACTGCCTAAAGTTGATCATGAATTCTACTTTGGCCAGCACGAGGTATATACCGATAAAGAAGCTGGAGAAAAAGGACTGCATGGCTTTGATACCCAGGCCATGATTGATGAGAAACCAAACTATGTGCTCTTAAATGGAGAGAAACAAGCTATCACCGGCAACCGCTATGGTTCGCTGAAAGTGAAAAGAGGAGAAAATGCCCGCGTTTACTTCGTCACCGGCGGTCCTAACGTAACCAGCAACTTCCATCCAATCGGGAATGTCTGGAGCAAAGCCTGGAGAGAAGGAGCGATAGCCAGTCAACCTGAACGATTTGTACAGACCTGCCATGTTGCTCCCGGCAGTTGCGGCATCTTTGAAATGGACTTCCCGGTCCCCGGTTCTGTCAAATTAGTTGATCACGCCCTGAGCCGCGTTGCTCACAAAGGTATGCTTGCAGTTATAGAGGTTGAGGGTAAGGAACAACCACAGATATTTGCTGCAAATCTTTAAAAATAAATTCAAATAATAGCTAAATACCTAAAAACAGAATACTATGAAATTAATAAATAAAATAATCCCACTTATCCTTGTACTTCCGTTGCTTCTATTTGCACAGACAACAACGGCAGCCGAAACAGAACCACTCGTTGTCGAGATGGAGGGTACCAACCAGTTAAAGTTTACGGTAACCGAAATTGAAGCCATCCCCGGGCAAAAGGTCACTGTAAAGCTTACCACGGTAAGTGACTTCCCCAAAATAGCGATGGCTCACAACTTTGTATTGCTGAAGTCTGATGCGGATGCAACTGCTGTAGCTACGGCCAGTGCAAAAGCCTCCGACAACGAATATATAGCACCGGAAATGAAAGATCAGATCATTGCCTATACGGCACTGGCAGGTGGTGGAGAAACTGTAGAGATCACCTTCACCGCCCCCACTAAACCAGGTACTTATGAATACATCTGTACTTTCCCCGGGCATTATTCAGGAGGCATGAAAGGCCTGCTGACGGTCAAAAAGAAGAAGGCCTAATCTACTATCCCAATCACAATCCTCAGTATTCGAAGGGGCTACCTGGCGGTAGCTCCTTTGAATCCGATTTGGGGATCTCGCGTTAGCTCTTTAATCAAAAATCTCCTGTAATGTATTTTT
>JBEPXS010000057.1:0-12328 GCA_041641755.1 Balneolaceae bacterium | reverse complement strand
TCAGTCCGATATCGACCACGATAACAAAACATTGATCCCGGTGGGGAGCCTCCAAAAAAGAGTCAATGAACTGGATGATCATAAAGATCAGGAAATTGTTTGTATGTGTCGCAGCGGGAGTCGCAGTGCCAACGCATGTCGCTTTCTGGAGGAACAAGGTTTTTCTGATGTCAAAAACCTAAAAGGGGGTATTAACCAGTGGGCCAAAGAGATCGATAGCAGCCTGCCTGTATATTAACCCGAATTATTCACGAATAAAGAAAAACAACTAATCAAACTAACTATTGATATTGTTATACTTACGTGAAATAAAATATGGCTCAAGTTTGAGTATAGCTAAAAGCTGCGAAATTTAATCGTGGACTGTGTTGAAGGCGAAATAATGTGCTCAACGTATCCAATAATACGTTTTGTTTGTTATTCCACCTTCGCCTTGACCACAACCAAATTTGTTGGTGAATAATCCGAGTTAGCTTTGCTTATTTCAACTCATTTTACCAGATTCCTTAAAATCCAAATCATTTAAACCGAGTATTATGAAACGTATCGTATTGTTATTCGTCCTCTCACTATTTGTATTAAGTGCTTGCAACGTGCAAGACACGTCTGCTCAGGATACGGACAACCCGCGATTGTTGGTTTTTAGCAAAACCGAGGGATATCGACATGCCTCTATACCAACCGGCGTAGAAGCAGTGAGAGAGATTGGAGAAAAACAGAATTATACCGTCGATCACAGCGAAGATGCTTCCGTTTTTACTTCTGATAACCTGGCCCAGTACAACGCTGTCGTTTTTCTCAGCACAACAGGTAATATTTTGAATGACAAGCAGCAAAAAGCGTTTGAAAATTTTGTGGCAGAAGGTGGCGGATTCGTTGGTATCCACGCCGCAAGCGACACGGAATATGAGTGGCCCTGGTACAACAAATTGGTGGGTGCTTATTTTGAAAGCCATCCCAAAGTGCAGGAAGCCACCATTACGGTGTTAGACAAAGATCATGCCTCTACTAATCACCTTCCCCGGCAATGGTCGGTAACAGATGAATGGTATAACTTTAAGAGCATCCAACCACACCTGAATGTATTAGCCAATCTTGATGAGTCGTCCTATGAAGGAGGCAAAAACGGAGAGAATCATCCCATCGCCTGGTACCATGAAACCTTGGGCGGACGGGCATTTTACACGGGTCGCGGGCACACCGAGGAGAGCTTTTCAGAACCTTTATTCCGCGAGCACATCCTGGGTGGAATTGAGTATGTTCTTGGTAGATAGCCCTTTGGGTGAATATTAGATGATGGGATCTGGCTGTAGTCTGAGAGTGGACTAGATCGAACTTACTTATGCTGGCGCGAGCGTCCGCTCTACCCTTGTTTCGGACTACAGCCAGTATGATCATACGAGCAAGACGTTCGGCTTGCCCTTCTACACCATTGCCGCAATCTGGTTGAGCAGCTCCTCGTTGCTATCGGTGTTCCGCAACACTTTCAGCAGGCTCTGCATGCTCTCTTTAGGCGACTTTTTGAGCAGATAGCGCCGTACCATATTCCGTTCTTCCAGCGAATCTTCGATAAAGCGCTCCTCATTCCGCGTACCGGAAGCGGTGATGTTAATGGCAGGAAAAATGCGGTCGTTGGCCAGCTCGCGGTCCAGCACCAGCTCCATGTTACCCGTTCCCTTGAACTCCTCGAAAATGAGATCGTCCATGCGCGAATTGGTTTCGATCAGGCAGGTGGCGATAATGGTAAGCGACCCTCCGCCTTCAATTTTTCGGGCCGAACCAAAAATTTTCTTGGGAATCTCCAGCGCGCGTATATCCAGTCCGCCGGACAGGGTCTTGCCACTTCCGCTTTGTATATTGTTGTAGGCCCTTCCCAGCCGGGTGAGGGAGTCGATCAGCAGCACAGAGTCGTCGCCAAGCTCCGCCATCCGCTTCACATAGCCCAACGCCAGTTCACTAACCCGTACATGGCTCTGTGTCGGGTTGTCGTTGGAGGAGGCAAATACCTGGGCGTCAGTGCTGCGCATAAAATCGGTTACCTCTTCGGGACGCTCATCCACCAATAGAACACTGGTGTGTATATCGGGATGGTTTTTGGTAAGCGATTCCGCAATTTTTTTCAATAACACTGTTTTACCTGTGCGCGGTGGCGCCACAATAAGCGCCCGCTGTCCCTTGCCGATCGGTGAAACAAGGTCCATTACGCGCATCTCAATATCATCGGCATCGCATCCCAGCTTGACCAGCTCATCCGGCATAATAGGCGTCTGCAGCTCGAAACGGGTGGCCAGCTGCCACTCCTTCGGGTCACGGCCGTTTATCTTCTCTATAGAGTGGATATGCCGGTGTCCGTGGCCGTCTTCCTCGTATTCTCCCTCCAGAATAAGCCCTTGGCGCAGGTCATGATGTTTCACCTCGTCGGGCTTTAAGAAAGGATCTCGCGGCTCGTAACTGAACTCGTGGTCGATCTTACGGGCAAAACCGTACGTTTTCTCATTGATTTCTAACACACCACGGTATTTACCGGCAACTTCAACATTGTGATTTTCATTGAACCGTGGTACAAAAACATTGCCTTTATTTTTTTTACCTCGGTTTTTCTTGTTTCTGGAACGTCCCATTGCATCTTAGTTTGAGTTAGACTAACAATCTTACTTAGCTATGCTATAAATGCTCCTAATACGGACTGAAGCAAGAAGATTGGTAATACGAAAGTAATTTTGAATTTCTTGAGAAGTGAAGAAAAGAGCAGTGCAGCTTTAGCTGCTACACTGCAAATATAATATCTATAAAGAGAAGATAATAATGTTTGGCAAGATTTAAAACCTATCGTACAGTTGTTGTTTCATTTATCCAGCCGTAGCAGGGCATCAGAGATTTGTTTACCTCCATTTCATCCCCTTCTTCCCAGCCTTTAAAAAACTTCTCTTCAGTTGTGGGAGTCACCGGCTGATACGATTTATACTGGTTTTGTACCTGGTTCGCCACGGACTGATCTACCTGCCGGGCTCTGTCAAGATAATCCAGAACCAGCCAATACACTACTTTATCCTCTCGTTCCAACTTGCGGCCTTCGGTACATTGGGTCACAGCCTGCCCATAGATGGAGGCAATCTGAATATAGGGTTGTCCCCAGTCAGAATCGTAATTAGTGGCTTGTCGCGCATATTTACGTGCTTGCTGCAGATTCCCCTTGTTGAGGTAGGCATCCGAAAGATCAAGCGCAACCTTCGCCTTCTCTGCTTGATCATCGGTCTTGCCAATAGCCTCATTCAGATACTTAATCGCCTGATCGTAATTAGCATTGTTGATGGCATAATCTGCCAAGGCCCTGGTATTTTCAAAATTGGGATTCAGCTCGTAGAGTTTATTCCGGATTTCCTGAACCTTATCATTTTGATTCTGCTGTGCATAAAGATCAGCCAGATCCTTTAAAATAGCGGTACTGTCAGGATTTTGTTCAAGCTGACTTTCCAAAAAGTTGATTCGTTCCTTGGGCGAATCAAAGAGCTTATTCCTCATTGTATCGAAGAAACTAAGCAGCTTCTGGTTAGGGGCATACGGTTCAGCCTTCTTAATCATATCAAGAGCTTTATCTTTTTCTCCTTCACTAACCAGGTGCTGTAGAGTGACCTGCAGGTAGTATCCATCGCCCAGCTTGGTAAATTTTTCAGGATTTTGACTAAAAAGATCTAAATAGATATCGTATGCTTTGGTAAGACCATTGTCAACAAAATCAGAATTCTCCTGCAGGAACCGGGCCTGCTTGAATTTCCATTCGAACATATCTACTTCGTCTTCGCTAAACTCGCTATATACCTTATCAAAAATGACCTGTGCTGTATCCAGATAGGCAGAACGTACGCTTGGATCTTGTTTCTGTTTGGCAGCCTCGCTGTAGGCGGTAATCAGACGATCCAGGTTACGTTCAAGGTCGAATCGAGAATAGCCTTTAAGCTTTTTGGGCATCGCTTTATAAATCCAGCGTCCGTATTTAATAGCTGAATCATATTCTTCGTTCTTATAATTTTCATAATAAATCGAATACGCTGAGAGCTGATCCAGCCCCATTGGAGGTTGTACATTTTCATCTTGCGCAAGCGACACCAACGGATTGCAAAGCACCAATAACCCTATTGCAAGTATCAGTTTTTTCATGATTCAATATTTTGTGTTTATTTACTTGTTTTTAATAAAACTCCCAACCTGCCCAATTTATTTTATCGTAATTTACGACGGTAAAACATCAATTCGGCTAAATTTATGGAAAGTTTCATTCCCCAAATTGATTCTTTTACTAGATTTTGGGCTTCAGTACCCCTCATACCGTAATGAAAACTTATGTCGATAGAGGAGTTTGAATTGGGTGAAGGAATTCCGAGGCCTGCTGAAAATAAAAGAGTTTCAATTTTTTTTCCATTAATCTTTAAATGCCCCGTATCGTAGGAAACCCCGGCTCTGTACTTAAAACGAGACAGGAATTTATTAGATCTTGTAACAAAAGGAAAATATCTTAGTCCGAAAGCCGCTTTATAGCGATCACTCAAAAACCTGCTGCGCTGAAAAGTTCCACCAAAATCGTAAGATAAGTCCGACCATTGCTCATAAAGTGCCTCAGTGGTAAACGATAGCTTGGGACTGGACTGATAAGTTAGTCCTCCACTTACCTCAAGAGGTAGATGTATATCACCGTTACCCAATCCTGGCTCATCACGGATGGTAATTGTTTCTGTTGTGTTGGAACCTACCTGCTTTTCCGATTCTTGTATTCGTTCGGAGTTAATGACGACTGGCAGATTAACAGCTGCCCCCAATTTGAGATAATCCTGATCTTTCAACAGGTTTGGCAGTGTTATTTGGGTACCAAAACGATTACCAAAACCGGTACCATTGGTCTGTATAGTATACGTCACCCCTTGGTAATCACTGTCATCAAATACTGTAGAAACTTCATTTTCGATAGAAGCAAGTACAAGGGATCCGGCATATCCGACTGATATATTCTCATTTATTTTCCAACCTATCCCAAGCTCAAAACTGTTGATACCGCCCGATCCCAAGCTTTGTGTTTGAGCAGTTAAGGTATCTCTCCGGCTGGCGGGACCAAGAATCCGGGTACTTCGATCAAAAACCTTGTAATTAGAACGCGTGAGGGGCGCAACGGAAACAGAGATTCCAACTTTGTTCTTTTGAATAGGCAACTGTAGTTGGAAATGATTGGCTGAAAAAACAGAGGTTTCTGAGGTGCCGGCATAATCAGTACCACTAAGATGTTGCAGTGACAACCCGCCGGAAGCCAGTGAATAAACGGTACTGCCCCATTCGGCGGGGTTTGCCAGACCTGCAACATTCGATTCATTAAACGAAACTCCCACCGCCCCCATGCCGTCCGCACTAGAGGAGGAGAAATCCATCGGCATTCCAACGCCTATTTTGGAATAAACCGTTCCGGTTCGGGCCTGATCAGAAGTAAGCTGTGCAGTGGCCTGTAGGGTTGACAGGAAGAATAAAAACGATATTATGAGAAATTTCTTCAATCTGAACTTGCTTGATTTTGTACGTAGGTGACTATGAGTTTAGGTCGTTTCGCCTCCGGGCCCTGTTCATTATGTATTAACGTAGAACGGATAGCACCGTTATTTGTTTCTAGTGTTAGATAGAAGTTGAGTTCCGAAGGTAATCCGTCAACAAGAATGCTATTGGTAAAGGTGGTTATATCAAATCTGTAGCTTCCGTCTTCTTCGTTATAGGTACCGTTAGACAGCACAGATCCGGTCTGTAAACCTATTGGTACCTGGTCAGACTCTAAAAGTTGTAGTCGAGCGTTGGTTATTCTTGCACGAGTTGCGGACCCGGATGCTTGACTTATGGTATTTGACAACCGCTGAGTATCTTCATACAGTACAAGCTCTACCCTCGACAAGTTAACCGATCCAAGATTTTCCCTTGTCAGGTTCAGATCCTCAATAGAAATGATATTTTCGAATGTACTATGCATCTTTATTGTCTCAGGCGGGGTGTTACTTACGTTAGACCTGTCCAGGCTGTATGCCCAATCGCGGGTATCCACTTCTACGGTGTCGTCCTCTGGATTTTCAATAATAAATTTACTGGCCTGGGCATCTACTGGTACTATTTTACCTGAATTCTGGGGAACAATAGCCAACCCGGGGAAGTTAATCCGATACAGCGAATCACGGTTTGCATTTTCAGATAAAACCTGAAGACGATATAACTGGGTCCAATTTTCCGACAGGTTGATATCAAGTGAATCTTCTTGCTCAACTGTAAATGAACCCACTACAGAATTAGTAAGCTGGGGTTCATCGTAAAGCTTCCACGCGGGCCCGCGCCATACCTGGTTTAGTTCAACAATATCATATTCGGCCGGTTGTGTTGAGTCGCCATATACGAAGATCTGATCGAAGACCAAACGTAATTTCATATTGGCACTATCGGTAAATGTAAAACTATTGGAGAGCAGCTGGGGCCGAATTATGCCGGTTGTATGCATATCCCCGAACAGCGGATCGTTAAACTGTCCGATTGAGAAGTGCGTAAGATTACCGGAATAAAAGTTGTAGGAGCTACTTTCCAGATTATCCACCATAAAGGTATCGGCCTTTATGGCTGTACCGGAATCGGTAAATCCTTCTCCAATCACTCCTGGATCTTCACATCCGATTACAATTGTAAAACACGAAACTATCAAAAACAGAAACAGGACGTTTCTGCTTATCAATGCACGAGATTGTGCAGTATTCATAAGCTATGTAAAAAGTATGTAGACTAATTAAATCATTTCAATTTGCGGGCTTGTCAGCCGGCCAATTCATCGTAATAATCAGCAAATTGGTTGGATACGCTTTCTGGCGATCCCTGTATCTGGGTGGGCTCTATACCCAACTCATCAAAAAGATCGTCCAGCTGGCCGGTTAGTTGATTACCAGTTACCACGGCATCGCTATACTGCAGTCCTATTTTGCGCAGATCAACTTTACCGTCTTCCTGTACCTGTTCGGCATCGAAAGAATCAGACAGGCCGATCAGATCTAAAAGGGATTGGTCAAAAACTCCGTGGTTTTCAGGGTGGTGGATATTATATACAATTTTAGAATCCTTGAAAATATCTACATCGTTGTATTTTTCTTTCACCAACAAAGGTATCAAACCGGCTGGCCAATCGTGGCAGTGGATTATATCTGGCTGCCAACCCAACTTCTTAACTGTTTCCAGCACTCCTTTATTGTAGAAAACCAACCGTTCGTCATTATCATCGTAATGTTCATTGGTTTCGGGATCAAGAAACAATGCTTTTCGTTCAAAGTAGGTATCATTATCCAGGAAATAGACCTGGAGCTTGGCATTGGGTATACTGGCAACCTTAATGCGCATATTTTCCACCTTATCCCCAACCTCTACTTCTATACCTGAAAGCCGAATCACCTCATGCAGGCGATTTCGCCGATCGTTTATGGTACCGTACTTTGGCAGGAGAATACGAATTTCATACCCTTTGTCTTGCAGGGATGCCGGTAGAAATCTCAGCAAATCCGCCGTATTTGTCATTCGTGCGAACGGAGATATTTCGGCAGCAGCATATAATACTTTCATATAATTGTGATGGCTATGATATTTGGATGAGTACTATTATTCTTCGTTTTCATTATTTTCCTTGTTCAACTCATTTTCTATATAGAGCTGATCCATCTCTTCATCGTTTAATGAGTAAAAGTCGAACAAGGTGTCGCTCCGCAGACCAAGACGAAGGGTTTCAACAGGTATCACTTCGGAAGGTTGTATGTTCCCGAGATTGACATTACTGCCAAACTTTTTAATAAACCATACCTGCTGTTCTTTTTTGGGTGCCTCAAAAATAAGGTTTTCTACTGAAATCTGATCAGCGATCTCATCAATCAGTCCCGACCGAACTTCTCCATTGGGACGAAACACTCCTACGGTACCGCTTTCACGTGCTTCACAAATAATTTTCCAGGCACCGGCCTCAAGCTCTCGCTCAATCATTTTTACCCATTTATAGGGCGGAATAATATCGTTAGGGTTTTTACTCCCTACCTCGGAAAGAACGGTGTAATCTCGACTTAAATCCCGTATAATTTCGAGCTTACGCTGATCGGAAAGCCAGATAGTTCCATTAGAGACTTCCAGATACTCAATTCCAAATCGATCAAGGAGCTGCCGGTATCCATCCAACTGATCCCGAAGCATATACGCTTCAAAAAGCGTTCCACCAAAATAAACGGGAATATCAGCATTGGCGTATACGGAGAGCTTATCTTCTAAATTCTGCGTGACATAACTGGTTCCCCAGCCTAATTTTACGATATCCATGTAATTAGAACTGGATTCGCAAAAATCTTCGGCTTGCCTAACACTTAAGCCTTTGTCCAAAACTAGGGTAACACCCTTTTCGCGCGGTTTGCTAGTGCGTTTCGGAAGATGGTTAAGTTTAAATGCCATATGCCTTTCTGAAGTTGAAATTTAGGACGGTCTAAGATAGTAAAATCGAGCTTTTTAATAAAGTAAGCTTCCTGACATCCCTTTTTGCCTGATTTCTAGAGAAGTAAACCATCTATTAGTAAGGAATACTCGGGTAATATCAAAATTTCGTTAACCCGAAAACTTTACCCTTCCTCAGGTTTTAGAATCAATCCTGAAAATGGAGCCAGAGGCACAGAATTATTAAACCGGTCGATAATCCCACCGCGATCTTCCCCTCCGTAGAAGCGAGAATCGCTATTCAAAAGAACTTTGTACTCCAGCCCCTGGAAAGGACCTGGCTTATATTCTCCAATCAGTTGATCAGAAAAATTTAAAATAAAGAGTAAATGATCGCTGGGATCTCTCGCTTTACGCAGGAAAGAGAACACTCCGCCATAGGTTCGCCCCAAGTCGATCCATTCAAATCCCTCGTACTGGTTATCTTGCGTATACAGGCTTTCCTCCTTGCGATATAGAGACAGCAGATCCTCGTATAAATGTTTTACGCCCCGGTGGGGATCGTGTTGTAAAAGGTGCCAGTCCAGAGAGCAATCTTCAGCCCATTCACTTGTCTGCGCAAATTCCCCTCCCATAAACAGCAGTTTCTTCCCGGGATGACCAATTTGATATACATACAACAATCTCAGATTGGGGAACTGCTGGTCATGAAAACCCGGAGCTTTATATACCAACGGTTTCTTCATGTGTACCACTTCATCGTGCGAAAGTGGCAGCACAAATTTTTCTGACATGGCATACACCATCGGAAACGTAATATTTTCGGCATTGAGACGCCGATCCTCTACTTCCATCTCCATATAGGTAAGCGTATCGTTCATCCAGCCCATATTCCACTTGAAATCGAATCCCAGTCCACCATGTTCGGTGGGATGCGTGACGCCCGGCCACGAGGTCGATTCCTCAGCAAACGTTAATGTCCCGGGATATTCGTCATGCATCATGGCATTGAATTGTTTCAAAAACTCGATCGCCTCCAGGTGTTCCCGCCCTCCATACTTATTAGGCGTCCATTCGCCCTCTTCTTTTGAATAATCCAGATAGAGCATGGCAGCTACAGCATCAACCCTAAGCCCGTCGATATGATATTTATCACACCAGAAAAGGGCATTGGAGAGCAAGAAATTACGAACCCCCGCCTTGCCATAATCAAAAATATGGGTTCCCCAATCTTTCTGTTCCCTGCGCTTGGGATCTTCATACTCATAGAGTGCGGAACCATCGTACATCTGCAGGCCCTGCTCGTCTCGCGGAAAATGAGCAGGTACCCAATCGAGTAAAACCCCGATATCATTCTTATGGCATTGGTCAACAAAGTACATAAAATCATCCGGATCACCGAACCGGCTGGTGGGGGCAAAATAGCCCATAATCTGGTATCCCCAGGAAGGATCGAACGGGTGCTCGGCCACCGGCATCAATTCAATATGGGTAAACCCCATTTCGCTGACATAGGTAACCAATTCATCAGCCAGTTCGCGATAGGTCAGATATTCGTCGTGTTCGCCTTTGCGGCGCCAGGATCCCAGGTGTACCTCATAGATAGACATCGGCTGGTCGGCAGCCTGGCGATTACTACGTCCTTGCAACCACTCTTCATCATCCCAGCTGTACTGGTCCAGGTCATATACCAGTGAAGCTACCTTGGGGCGCAGTTCGCTTACAAACGCATAAGGATCTGTCTTCAAAAAGGGCGGGGCGTGCTCAGCAGTCTTAATTTCATACTTATAGAGAGCCCACTGTTCAACACCCGGTACAAACGTACTCCACAGCCCCGTGTCGTGATCTTTTTCCATGGTGTTGGCATCGCCATTCCAGCTGTTAAAATCGCCAACCACACTAACACGATGTGCATTGGGAGCCCAAACAGTAAAACGAACGCCATCTTTTCCACCCTCTGTCCCGGGATGAGCACCAAGCAGTTCGTACGCCCGGTGGTATTTACCCTCATTCCACAACCACTTTTTATCGTCGGATATTATCTTGTCCACATTCCCGGCCCTTCTAATTTATGTTGGTTGAAAAGAAAGGCTAAGCAAAAAGCAGGAAAGGTGAAAGGAGAAAATGAACGAGAGACGGGAATATATTTTCTTATTCTTTGCCTGCAAATTTATTTTGATAATTTTTTGAATTACTTTTTTTCGGGGCTGTAGTCTCCGGTCTCCCTCCTCCGTTCTTCCATTTTTTACTTCTCAAGCTCGATGAACGCCTCGTCAATATTATCAGGCTTCCGGGTGTAAAGACTTACCAGCCAGGTAGCCAGCAGGCTTAGGAAAAATGCTGGTATCAATTCGTAGAGGTTATCTTTCAAAACGGGTACGTAATACCAAATGATGGTGACAGCGGTGCCGGTAAATAACCCGGCAAAAATACCAGCCTTGGTGGTACCACGCCAGTAGAGGGCCAGGATAGAGGTGGGTCCGATAGAAGCCCCCAGCCCTGCCCACGCAAACAGTACCAGCCAAAATACATATTCCTGGGCAAAAATACCGAACAGTAAAGCCACTGCCACCAGCAGAACAACAACGATGCGGCTGTAAAGTACCAGCGTTTTCTGGGGCACTTCTTCACTTGCCCTGATGATCCGGTCATACACATCGCGGACGACGGCTGAAGCGGCGACCAACAGTTGGGAGTCGGCCGTGGACATAATAGCTGCAAAAATAGAGGCGACCACCATCCCGAAGATGATCGGGTGCAGGTGCTGCTGGGCAAGTACGGGATAGAGGTTCTCCTGGTCGGCGGCGGGCAGCATCTCCACCTCAGGGAAATAGACTCGGCCGGCCAGTCCTATAAACAGGGCACCCCACGCCATCACCACATTCCAGATGGTTCCCACCACGGCTGTCCACCGAAGCTGTTCCACATCGTCGATAGACATATAGCGGGAGAGAATGTGTGGATTGCCCGGTGAACCGAGTCCGATCCCAAGGAACCCAAATAATCCCCCCAGCGAAAGCGCCATCGGGTCTACCAGGGTGGCGTCCAGGTTGCTGAGTTCCGACAACACCATATCGAGCCCCCCGGCGTCAATAATGGCAATAACAGGAAGTACAACCAGCGCAAAAATCATAAAAATAGCCTGAAACATGTCGGTGAGGCTTACGGCCAGGAACCCACCAAGTGCCGTATAAGCCAGAATAATGACGGCAGACAGGATAATTCCCGTATCCTGCTCAATATGAAAACTGGAAGCAAACGCCTTTCCGCCCGCTACAAACTGGGAGGAAACATACCCGACCATAAAAATCAGAAACACGACAACAAGTGCGATTCGCAGCGAACCGGCTTTATCATTGAAGCGCTCCGCAAAAAAGTCGGGGACGGTAATGCAGTCGTACTTTTCCGAGAAGTTACGGAGTCGTCGTGCATAATAAATAAAAAGAAACAGTTCCACGACAATATACCCGATGACCGCCCACACAGCCGACGCTCCCTGCATGTAGGCCATGCCCGTCACCCCCAGCAACAGCCAGGCACTACGACCCGAAACCACCGCGGACAAGGCCACCACAAAACGGTTAATTTTGCGTCCGCCGATAAAAAATTCACTGATGCCTTCGGAAGAGAAGCGTGAAGAGTATACCCCGATACCTACGAGCAGCAACAGGTATCCAATAAAAGCCCCCACCGCGTATTCGTTAACTGCTATGGAAACTACTTGGGTCTCGTCCAAAGTTATCCGGTTTTAGCTTTACGGGCCAGCCAGAAACCAAAGCCAATAATGGCAACCGGCACAACAAACATCATAATATAAAATGTTGTCATCGTAACACTTTGGGTTTCATTGCGTACTGGTGCTTGTATA
>JBEPXS010000056.1:0-12439 GCA_041641755.1 Balneolaceae bacterium | reverse complement strand
GGGATTGTTTACGATGAAGTTTTCGATGTCATCAAGGTTCTCCCTCAGCATTTCATTGGCCTGTTTCAAATTACCCAGCCGGGTATTGCGGATCGTATCATCAATGACCGAGGTAGACACGTTTATGCTGTTCAAAATATTTCCCACATTGTGGAGTACCCCGGTAGCCACATCCGCCATGCCGGCCTTGTGGGCTTTATCCACCAATTGGCTTCGCGTCTCTTTAAGTTCCTTGAGAGCATCCTCCAGATCTTTAAGGGCATCCTCCAGATGTTCATTCTTTTCATTTAATTCGGAGGTGCGTTCAGCAACCTTCGTCTCCAACTCCGCGTTATGCTGTCGTATGCTTCTTACTTTCCAGCGATAGGAGGTAAAGACTACACCTGCAATAAACAGCGCGCTTATTACGTAAAACCAATTGGTCTGCCAGAACGGAGGTGTTATAACCATTGCAATCGCTGTTCCCTGCTCGTTCCAGATGCCATCATTGTTTGAGGCTTTTACCCGGAAGGTGTACTCTCCGGGATTCAGGTTCGTATACGTGGCGGTTCTTTTGGTTCCCACATGATGCCACTGTTTATCAAACCCCTCCATCTTGTAGGCATATTCATTCTTCTCCGTCCCGGTATAATTCAGGGCAGCAAACTCAAATGAAAACACTGACTGCTCGTGCGAAAGCACAATTTTATCGGTTTCGGTGATCTGCTTTTGAAGTTCAGAATCCTTCCCAATATCGACACTTTTATTGAAGATTTTGAAATCGGTAATCACCACCGGGGGGATATGGCTGTTTTTTTTAATGCTGTCGGGATGAAAAACATTAAGGCCGTTGATTCCACCAAAATACATTTTACCATCCTGAGCCTTCAACGCTGAGTTTCCATTAAATTCATTGCCCTGTAAACCGTCGGTCGGCATAAAGTTACTGAAGGTCGTATCTGCAGGATTGAATTTGGATAAACCTTTATTGGTTCCCAACCAAAGATTACCACTGTCATCTTCCAATATACTTTTAACAACATTGGTTGGCAGCCCATCCTCTACGGTAATGGCACGGAATGTACTGTCGGAATAATTGAACTGGTTTAACCCGTTGTCAGTAGCTATCCACAAACGCCCGATGCTATCGTGCAGCATATCAAACACTTTTTTGCCCCTGATAGACGTTGAATCATTCTTCTGTTGAGAAAAGTGTTTAAACTTTTCCTCTACCCTGTCAAAAATAAACAAACCTACTGCTTCCGTACCAATCCACAGGTTATTTCGTTGATCTTCGTATGTTAATACAGGATAATCGTCAGTAATGGCGTACGGATTATTCGGATCTGTTTTGTAATGGATGAACCCCTCACTATTTTGTGGCAGATAGTTAACTCCCTCACCTACTGTAGATATCCAGATGCCCTCTCTGCTGTCTTCAAAGATATTAGCTACATTATTGAGTCCAAGACTTCGTGGATCATTCGGATCGTTATTAAAATGTTTAAAGGTACTGTTCGAGACATTATATCGGCTTACACCATCTCCCCAGGTTCCTGACCAAATATTATCTTTATGATCTACCTCGATACTTAAAACATAGTTACCTGCCAGACTATTGGTATTCCCGGGCTCATGCATAAAGCTTTTAAATGTACCATCCTGTGGATCCATTCTGGTAATACCACCGCCATCAGTTGACAGCCATATATTTCCCTTTGAGTCTTCATCAATATCAGTGACATTATTATCATTAAGACTGGTAGGATCTCCAGCTCGATTATGGTAATGAACAAATTTCTTGGCGTTGCTGTCATAAAAGTTTATTCCACCGCTATAGGTACCCACCCACATATTATTTCTGTTGTCTCTGAAAATAGAATAGATCGAATTGTTACTGAGACTCTCGTCTATATTTTTATCATACTTGTGTACAGTAAAAGTTCCCTTATCCCGGTCAAAAATATTGAGCCCTCCATTTTCAGTTCCTACCCATAACCGGCCTTTGCTGTCCTCATTGATGCTCAAAATTACATTGTGAGAAATTCCCCTCTCAGAACCTTGTTGGTGCTCATATCGGGTAAAATCAACCGTTTGAGGATCAAGAGAGAGCAATCCACCACCACTAGTACCGACCCATATTTGTCCTTTCGAGCCGGTATAAAGTGCTGATATCCTGTTACCACCTGAAGAATTTTCATCCGTAGAATAAAAATACCGGGTAAACCTTTTTTCCGATATGTCTAACTTATTTAATCCGTTATAGGTACCTATCCATATATCTCCCTGTTGATCTTCGGTAATTGAGCTCACAAGTACATGAGAAAGGCTATCGGGATTTTCCGGAACCGATAAATACTGGGTTACTGTCTTGTTCTCTTTATCTATTTTATTAAGCCCTTCATCTGTTCCCACCCAGATGTCCCCCCTGGAATCTTCATACAGGCATGTGACCAGATTATTTGAAATCGAATAAGGTCCGGAACCATTTAGAATATGAGTAAAATTGTCTTTATCCCGGTTATACCTGTTTAGCCCGCTAAAGGTCGCAATCCACAAATTGCCGTCCTGATCCTCTAAAATATCTCTGACATCGTTACCGGTTATTGAGGTTGAATCATTCAGGTCATTCTTATAGACGGTAAATTTATACCCGTCGTATTTATTAAGTCCGTCGCGCGTTCCAAACCACATAAACCCCTTAAAATCCTGTTTGACGGCAGTCACATTACTTTGTGACAACCCCTGTTCCTGTGTTATATGTTTGAATTCGAGTGGTCGTACTTTTTGAGCAGCACCAAAACTACTGGTAAGCCCAAGCAGTAATAGTATTAGGTAGATCTGTTTAATGAAGAATGACATGGGTAACCGTTTTTTAAAAATCAATTTGTTCATCTTTTTAATATGCTCTTCTTAATTTTTATATGAAGTTGCCGGGGAGCAACGCTCTCTGTTTATCTATTTGTATTAGAGAGCCCGTTCTATAGCTCTGCTATTCCTTTTTCTCCGGTCTTTTGCAATCCAGGATATTCCTTCTTTTGTGGAGATCCGTCCGGCTCCCCCTCCCGCGGGAAAGAAAGCGTAAATGTGGCCCCCTCACCCAGCCCGTCGCTGTCGACCCGGATCTTACCGCCCATCTCTTTCATATAGTTGGCACAACTGTGCAGGCCAAAACCGTGGCCTTGCTTTTTGGTGGTAAAGCCATGGGTAAATATTTTATTTAATTCTTTTTCGCTGATCCCTATGCCATTGTCGGATACGGACAGATGTACGTACTCATCATCCTGGCGACAGCTTATTGTCATAATCCGATCCTCCACATCTGCCTGCTTCATCGCTTCCTTGGCGTTTTTAAACAGGTTAAACAGGATATGCATTACCTTGGTCTTTTCAATGGCAACCGGGTCAACCAGATCGTAGTCTTTTTCTATAATAAGATCGTGCCGTTCAATGCTTCCGGCTTGCAAGGTAAGAGCGTCTTCACATACTTCACGAATATTGGTCTTCTCTTTTACTACATCGGCTTTAGAGAAATCTTGTTGGGCAGCAATTACTTCTACGACCAGGTTTACCTTCTCCTGCAAACGATCTTTTTGGGTCTTCAGGATCTCATACTCTTTTTCCAGCGGTTCCTCCACCTTCATATAATATTCAAGCAGAAGTTTGCCCCTGGGATTGTTTACGATGAAGTTTTCGATGTCATCAAGGTGCTCCCTCAGCATTTCATTGGCCTGTTTCAAATTGCCCAGCCGGGTGTTGCGAATCGTATCATCAATAATCGAGGTAGACACGTTTATGCTGTTCAAAATATTTCCCACATTGTGGAGTACCCCGGTAGCCACATCGGCCATGCCAGCCTTGTGGGCTTTTTGGACCAACTCACTCCGGGTTTTCTTAAGTTCATGTAGGGCCGATTCCAGGTCCTCATTTTTTCCTTTTAGCTCATGGGTTCGCTCCTCTACCTCCTTCTCCAGCCGTTTATTATGTTCGCGAATGCTGCGAACCCGCATACGGTAGATCGTAAAAATAGTACCTATTACAAACAGTCCAGATAAAAGATAAAACCAGGCTGTTTGCCAGAATGGTGGGGTAATAGTCAGTGCCAGCGATACCCCTTTTTCATTCCAGACACCATCATTATTTGCCGCCTTTACCCGGAAGGTGTACTCTCCAGGATCCAGATTCGTATAGGTAGCATACCGTTGGTTACCTACATAATTCCAATTCTCTTCAAATCCTTCCAGCTTATATGCATACTGGTTCTGCTTCGGTTTTGTATAATTCAATGCTACAAATTCAAAGGTAAATACATTGTCCCTATGGGAAAGTACCAGTGAGTCAGTCATAGAGATATGCTGATGGAGCGGTGAATCTTTATCCTTGATACTTACCGACTTATTGTAGAGCCTGAAATCCGACAGATACACCGGTGGAATATGTGGATTCTTATAAATATTATCCGGATGGAACAGATTAAATCCATTTATACCTCCAAAAAGAAGTTCTCCACTTTTGAGTTTAAGTACTGTGTGGCGCGAAAACTTGTCCGCCTGCAAACCGTCACTTCGATAATAATTTTTAAACGTTTCTGTTTCGGGATTAAATTTGGCCAATCCGTTTATGGTACCGATCCATAGGTTTTTATCGTCGGATTCAATGATAGACCGTACTTCATTAGTAGGAAGTCCATCCGACTTGTCATAAATAATAAATTGATTTTTTTCTTCCACATATTTTGCCAGACCACTTTTGGTAGCTACCCAAATATTATTCCTGCTGTCCTCATATACATCGCGGACTACATCGTTAGGCAGGCTGGTGGAGTCATTTTCTTCGTATCTGAATACCGTAAAGTTCCCATTCTCTTTATCTTTATCCTCAGCTCTGAGCAAATTCAATCCAAAATTTGCGGATATCCATAAGTTGCCCTTGCTGTCTTCAAAAATATTCTGAATAGTATTGGAGGAGAGCGAATTACTTTTTTCGGAATCTGCACTGAAAAGCCGAAGTTCACCCGAACCGGGATTATAACGGTATAACCCCTCAGCATGGGCGGCTATCCAAATATAATCGTACTGACTATCAAAGTGTACATCAAACACATTTTCAAATGGATATCGTGAATTACCAATGAACTGCTGAAAAGAGATGAATTTTTCCTGATCTTCATCAACTAAAATGTTTATACCTCCACCCCAGGTACTTACCCATAATCTTCCGGATTCATCTTTTTCAATTCCAAGTACTGCATCAGACCGCAACGAAAAAGGATTTCCGGAATCGTACTCATACGCTTTAAAAGATTCTTCGGATCTGTTGAAATGGTTTAATCCCCCACCGTCGGTTGCAATCCAGATATCCCCATTTTCTTCTTCATAAAAATCTCTTATTACGCCATTTGTCAGCCAGTTTTCTTTTGCTGCCGAGGTGGTATAATGCTTGAATTTTGAAGCATAAGGATCCACAAGATTTAACCCATTTAGTCCTGTGCCAACCCAATACCTGCCTGTTTCGTCTTCAAAAAAGCAGTAAATGGAATTGCTTGAAAGACTATTGGGATCTTTCCGATCGTTTACATAACGGAAAAAATTATCTTCTTCAGGATTAAACAGGTGCAGTCCTCCATTTTCATTTCCGATCCAAAGACTGCCCTGCCTATCTATATTTATGGAAAAAACATCGTTATTTGTGAGTGAATAGGGATCATCCGGGTTATGCTTGTATTTAATAAAATGGACATCCCCGTCTTCAAGGACCATCTTATTAAGACCGGCATCATTGGTTCCTATCCAAAAAACTCCCTCCGAATCGCGCTCAAGAGTATTTAGCCTGTCAGAACCTATTGAATTAGGATCACTCGGGTCGTGAGTATATGTCTGTTTTACGGTATAAGATTCTGTGTCAAACTTAATCAGCCCGTTATTTAGTGTGGTTAGCCATAAAATTGAATTCTGTCCCGCCTGTATGGAACTAAGATCTTTATCTTTGAAATTACCCTTTGCGATGAATGTTTGTTGTTCCCGATCATAGTAAAAAAGTTTTTCTTCTCCACCAATTACCCATAACGTATTTTCGCTATCCTCTTCAACTAATTTGTTATTATTGAATAGATCAGGATTTTCAGGAACAGGGAAATTGGTAAAATCATTAGTTGAGCGGTTATACCGGCTCATACCCGTTCGTGTTCTCACCCATAAGACACTATCTTTGTCTTCGTACACATCCATTACGAAGTTATCACCTAAACTGGTTGTGTCTTTTTTATTTGTTGTGTAGGTATGAAACTCAATTCCATCAAATCGTTGTAACCCGCTGTTGGTACCAATCCAGATAAAGCCGAACTTATCCTGGTAGATATCCAAAACCGTGTTACTGACCAGTTCTTCCTGAATTCTCTGAAAATTCAGTTCAGGTTTGTCTGGGGGATTCTGTGTATATCCCATTTGAAAACCACCCATCAAAATCAGATACCAAATGCAGATGAATAACAATTTTCGTTTAGATTTAACGGGCCTTTTCAAGGTTTCCATAATTAAACTGTTTTAACTCTTGATTAAATCGGCTTTTACTTTTTCTTTAGTTCCACCGTTTGGTTTGTTGGCAGGGAAGATTAATGTAAATGTAGCTCCCTTTCCTTCGCCTTCACTTTCTACTTTAATTTGTCCACCCATACTCTGCATATAATTGGCACAACTGTGCAAGCCAAATCCATGGCCATCATTTTTTGTAGAAAAACCCTGGGAAAATACTTTGTCAATATTTTCCTCTTTTATGCCATATCCGTTATCAGATATGGACAGGTATATTGCACCTTCCTGTTGCCAAGTTTTGATATTAATGATCTTCTCCTCCGGGGCATTTTCGGCCATCGCTTCTTTGGCATTCTTAAAGAGATTCACCAAGATATGTATCAGTTGCGTCCGCTGGGCAGAAATTGGATCTATGGGTTGCAGATCTTTCTTGATTGTCAATCCATGCCGTTCTATAGTACCCGACTGCAGAGTTAATGCGTCATTTACCATTTCATCAAGCGAAGCTTCATCTGCTTCAATGCCCGCTCCGGCATAACTCTGCTGGGCGGCAATAGCCTCCCCAATTAGTTCAACTTTTTCAGTAAGCCGCTGTGATTGTTTCAACACCTTCTGGTGCTCCTTCTTGATCGGGTCTTCTAGTCTCAGATAGTAGTTAAGTAACTGTTTCCCCTTGGAACTTTCGGTAATAAATTCTTCAATCCGATCTATATTTTGGCGCAGCAATTGGTTGGCCTGGGTAAACCCTTTTATCTTGGATTGTCGTACGGTATCCTGAATTAGGGTTGCAGAAGTATTAACACTGTTAAGAATGTTCCCAACGTTATGTAAAACCCCTGTGGCAATATCAGCCATACCGGCTTTGTGGGCTTTCTCAACCAGCTCATTTCGAGTCTTTTTGAGCTCCTGCAGAGCATCCTCTAAATCCTTATTCTTTTCATTTAATGCTGAAGTGCGTTCATCTACTTTGCGCTCCAGCTTTTCATTCAGCTCTCTGATATTTCGGACTTTCCACTGATATGAAGAGTAAACGACGCCGGCAATGAATAATACACTCAATGCATAGAACCAGTACGTCTGCCAGAATGGAGGAGTAATAACCATAGCCAGTTCCGTGCCCTCATTCCAAACATCATCACTATTAGAGGCTTTCACCTTTAAGGTATACTCCCCGGGATCCAGGTTGGTGTAAGTAGCTGTTCGTTTGCTTCCCACGTAATTCCATTCATTATCAAAGCCTTCAAGTTTATAGGCATACTTATTGGCTTTGGTGTGGTGGAAGTTCAGGGCTGCGTATTTTATTGTTATTACTGACGCATCATACGGAAGTACAATCTGAGAGGCCTGACTTATATCTTTTTTAAGAGGTGAATTTTCACCTATGGAAACATCCCTGTTAAAAATTCTGAAATCAGTAAACCGGATCGCAGGTACTGTGCTGTCTGCCCTGACATTTTTGGGATGGAAACGGTTAAACCCGTTTATTCCACCAAAGTACAGATAGTTTTCGCTGTCTTTATAGTAGGCCAATTTGTTAAAATCAGTGCTCTGTAATCCATCCTCAACTCCGTAATTGGAAAATGATTCGGTCTCTGGATTGAATTTCGATATGCCCCCATTTGTACTTATCCAGAAATTACCCTGTTCGTCTTCGAGAAACCCCTGAATTGAATTATTAGCCAAGCCATCCTTGGTATCGTATATTTGAATTGATTCGGTTTCGACATCGAAACGGATTAATCCGGCAAACGTACCCAGCCAGAGTGTTTCATCATTAGTTTTATGGATGGTCATAACCACATGGGTCGGCAGCTCGGAAGTCTGAGGTATATAATTTTTCGTTTCCCCAGTACCAGGATCTAACAACGTAAGCCCACCACCGTGGGCGCCTATCCAAATTTTACCATTCTTTGCGTCCTCTATATCTCTGACTACCAGTCTGGGTAAAAAATGATCAAATCTGTTTGTCCGGGGATTCAAGCGGCTCAGACCATTATCATTCGTGCCAAACCATATATTGTTGTCTTTATCCTCATGTATTACATAAACATGCTGGCTACCAAGACTCTGGGGATTTCCCTCTTCATGCCTGTAGTGTCTGAATTTTTCTGTTTCAGGATTAAACCGACTTGCCCCCCCATTGTAATATCCGATCCATATTTTTTGGTTGGAATCTTCAAACAGTTCAAGAATTGCGTTGGATGACAGGGAATTTGTATTACCCGGCTGATGATGCATGGGGTGAAATATGGAGCGCTCAATATCAAACAAGTTAAGGCCTCCCCCATCGGTTCCCACCCAAAAGTTACCGTGAGAATCCTCGAGAAAAGAGAGTACCGAATTCTCGCTTAGCTGATTCTCGTAAAGTGGGTTATGTCTGTAATGCTCAAATTTGGGATCTTTCAGATCATGGTAGTTTACACCTCCGGTAAATGTACCGATCCAAAGTATCTGTTCCCGGCTTTCGTATATGGTATATATGGCATTATTGCTTATGCTATTGGGATCGCTAACGTCTTGCTGGTAATCGTAGAACTCTCCTTTTTCCCTGTCAAATTTGTTAAGACCGTAGCTTTCCGTACCAACCCATAGTATACCATTGCTGTCCTCAAGAATACTATAAATTGAATTTCCACTTATACTATTGGGACTATTCTTATCATGTTTGTAATGGTGAAATTTTCCGGTCTTGGCGTTATAGTAGTTTAGCCCCGCTGTGGCAGTTCCTATCCACAGGATCCCTTCCTCATCGACATGTAAAGCCTGAATGTCATTCCCACTTATACTATAGGGATCTGAAGGATCGCCCATGAACCTGGTGTAATCACCGGTATCGGGATTCCAGCGGTTTAAGCCATTTTCGGTACCAACCCATATATGCCCGTCACTTCCCTTTGCCAGCGCATTGACTTGATTATGGCTTAAGGAGTTTACGTTAGTGCTATCCTCATAAATTGTATCGGAGTTAAAGTGAACCCACTCATCTTTCTCCGGATAATACCAGTTGACCCCCTGATAGGTACCTATCCATATTTTCCCTTCCCGGTCTTCCAGAATATCCGTAACGGTATTATCCGATATGCTTGACTGATAGTCAAGCATATCGCTCTGAAATCGTTTAAATGCATTGGTATTCCGGTCAAACAGATTCAGCCCTTTCCCCTGAGTTCCCACCCACAAATTATTGTTGCTATCTTCAAAAATAACCGAAATATGATTGTAGGAAATGCTGGTAGAATCGTCGGGATCGTGCTTAAAGACGGTTATCTCATGTCCGTCGTAGCGGTTTAAACCGTCATTGGTGCCAAACCAAAGAAAACCCTGGTTGTCCTGTAGAATATCATTGACAGTACTTTGTGAAAGACCTTGCTCATGCGTTATATGGTTAAAAGGCATCACCTTTTGTGCCAACGCAGGAACAGACAGTAAAAGAGTAAATAATACTGTCAGAAGAGAGATAAGTAAACTATTCTGAAACCTTTTCATCATTTAACACTTTTGCGTACATATAAAAATTTCCACCCGGTTCATCTTGTTCAATTACTCCACTTTTAAAATTGAACTGCTTAGCTTGATCATGCGAAGCCTGGAGTGGACCATCCGGTCTACCCCTCTGGGGCTGTTGTCAATTATTTTTCTGTTGTCTCAACCAACCCTGATATAGTTTCAATAGATATTTGCGAACTGATCCCAGGCTGCCGGTTTCAAACCTCTAAACAGCTTTTAACAACTTATTCTTCACCTCTTGCAGTGACTTTAACAACTCCTCTTTTTTGATCGGTTTGGAGAGGTAGCCATCCATCCCAGCGTTCAAACAGGACTGTTTATCACCCTGCATTGCACTGGCGGTAAGAGCAAATATGGGGATATGATCCCCGGTTACTTCTTCGAGCTCACGTATGGCTGAGGAAGCTTCGTAGCCGTCCATTTCGGGCATGTGGACATCCATAAATACCATATCGTAGTCCCCCTCTTCTACTGCTTTTACGGCCTCCCTTCCGTTCTCCACAATAGTGACGCTAAAGCCCTCTTTCTCAAGCATCTTTCGGCTGACAACCTGGTTGATCTGGTTATCTTCCGCAACCAATATCTTAAGTTGGCCCAACTTTTCGGATTCACCAAGCTTCTCATCAGTATCAGCAAAGTCCGCAGAGGATTCTTCCTGCTCCTCATCTGTTTTATGAAGAGTAAGGGTTGCCCAGAAAGTTGAACCCTCACCTGGCTTGCTGTCTACGCCTACTTTACCATCCATCAGATTAGAGAGCTTCTTGCAGATAGCAAGGCCAAGCCCCGTACCTCCGAATTTCCGCGTTGTGGAACTATCCGCCTGGGAAAATGGCCGAAAAAGAACCTCCTGCTTATCTTCGGAAATACCGATACCCGTGTCGCTTACCGATAACCGAATTGCAACTTCATCTTCCTCCGGATCTTCACCAATGAGATCGATATTAATATTAATTTCACCTTCATCGGTAAATTTAACTGCGTTTGAACCGTAGTTAAGCAGAATTTGGCGGATTCGGGTGGGATCACCAATCAAACTTGTAGGCACGTCTTCTTCGATATTGTAGTTAACCTCCACGTCTTTATCTCGCGCAGAGAGACTGAGAATCTGAGTTACACTCTTAACGATATGCTTAAGATCAAGCGGTATCTCTTCCATCTGGAGTTTGCCCGATTCAATTTTGGAGAGATCCAAAATATCGTTGATAATCTGCATCAATGATTCGGCGCTGCTTTTCACCATCTCGGAAAGCTCACGTTGTTCATTTGTCAGATCACTGTCCAATAACATCTCATTCATACCGATAACCCCGTTCATGGGTGTTCGGATTTCATGACTCATATTGGCCAAAAATTCACTCTTGGCAGCCGATGCTTTTTCGGCCTTCTCTTTCATCTTTTTAAAATCCTTGACCAAATTATTTAGTTGCCTGGTACGCTCATCAACCTCTTTTTCCAGATTTTCGGTGTAGCGTATTGCCTCCTGCTGAAGTTGCCATTTAGTGGTAAGGGTAAGTGCCGTCTGTTTTAAGGCAGTACCATCAAAAGGCTTTTTCATAAAAAGCAGTTTATCAGAATTGCCCAGACTGTCAATAATCTCATCCCAAGAATAATCCGAATATGCAGTACAAATGACCACTTCTATATATGGAAATTTGGACCATATCTTTTGAATCGTTTGAATTCCGTCCATTCCGGGAGGCATTCGAACATCCATAAATATAAGTGAATATGGATACCCTGAATCTTGCGCTTTCTCCACCATCTCCACGGCTTCTTCTCCCTGATACGCATGATCGATATCATACATTATAAAATCGGAGGAAGAATTAGGTTCTGAGGAAGCGGAAGAATCCCCAAATAATTCTGATTCCATATCCAGCAGATCCTCATCTACCTCCTCTTTTCCATTTAAAATGGAAACAATGTCGCTGTGAATTGATTCGTTGTCGTCTACGAGTAAAACATGTCGATTTTTTTTCATTTCCTTAACCCATGTATTAATAAGTACCTGTTGCTGAACCTTTCTCCTTTTTTAAGCGAGTAAGCCGTCTATAGCTGTTACTCTGCTTATAATATATTAATTTTTATTAATATTAAAAATTTTTAATGTTTGTATGAGAAATTAAACACAATACCTCTTTTTTATCGTTCATATAAGTAAAAACTAAAGTACGGCGGGCTTAGAAAATGTTAATACACCTCTGTCGGCCAAAAAAGAGACAGGCAGGCCCACAGGCAGGGTAAACATATTATCTATATGTCCAATCATGGCACCCCGGCAGGAAGGAATATCCAGGGGCAACAGATGATCATTGAGTACTTCAGCAAGAGAAAAACTATAAGAATTACCGGGTCTGCAATCGGTACACTTGCCAAATATCAATCCGTTGATCTTATCCAAAATACCATTCAGTTTTAGTTGA
>JBEPXS010000055.1:9056-12468 GCA_041641755.1 Balneolaceae bacterium | reverse complement strand
GAATACCCGCTCAGTGCAACAGTAGCTTTTCCAAGTGCAAGGCTCCTGGGACTGTTGATAGTATCTAAGAACCGGGCACGAATACGTGAGGAATTCAGGAAACTCTCCATTATTAGGGACTCTTTATTTTCTGAGTTCAAGCAGTAAAGGCATCCCGAACGTTGTCAAGCGTCTCATTGGTATTACCGGTTATATTTTGCTGCTTTGGGCTCGCTTCCTGCGGTAAGTACCTCTCATAAAAAAACTCTCAGGCAGCTGGTATCAGCAGCAATTTAAAATCAAGAGCTGCTGCAGGGACAACATGTTACAACTTGCCCCCCATATTAGAGCATTTTAATCTTTGAAAAGCGGAGTGTAGTTGGATTTTGGCTTACCATATGGGAACTCCGTCTGCCAGGTCATCCCTGATTACATCGACAAACCGGTACAGAACGCCGCGAATATCAGCCACGCTCATAGTACTGCTCTTCTCGATTTTTTGGGTAGCCCATTGATGTCTACATCCCCGTTAGCGTTGCCCGTTCTAAACAGCACAACTCAACCAACTCCCAACCTAAAACCTTCAACATTTAACTTTTAACCTTTAATCTTCAGACTTCCTCCTTTTGCTGCCTGGATTCTGGAAATAATCAGATCTTATCTTATTTTAAACTGTTTTGCGTGTAGTAGATTCATAAAATGATTTTCAACAGAAACAGTGAACTCCCTTACTATGAAGATGAAGAAATCCCATACCTTGCGAGCAATTTCCAGTGTTGCGATACTCTTATTAATGGTTCAGGTTCTGACCGCCCAGGCACAGGAACTGGATTACAAACCCAAAGTGCTGCTGGTAACGGCCCATCCGGATGATGATGCGATCTATGCAGCGACGATTTTTAAAACCACGCACCTGCTGAACGGGGTTGTCGATCTGGCGATTATGACCAACGGGGAGGGGGGATATCGCTACTCTACACTGGGGAATTACATTTACGACAAGCCGCTGGACAAGGAGGAGGTAGGGCGTGCATGGCTGCCGGGCATCCGTAAGAAAGAGGTGATGGCGGGTGGAAAGATTGTGGGAATCAGGAACTATTATTTTCTGGAACAAAAAGACAAACAGTACACCGGGGATGTACAGAAAGCTCTTGATTTATGGGATGCAGAATGGATTGAGGAACGGTTGCAGGAGATTATTAGAGAGGTACAGTACGACTTTGTGTTAACCATGTTGCCGCAGCAAGGCACGCACGGGCATCATAAGGCGTCGGCATTGTTGGCATTACGGGCGGTGGGAAATTTAAAACCGGAGGAGCGACCGGTTATTCTGGGAACCACTATCTTCCGTCAGGTGGACGATTCGACAGATTACGAAATGCTGGAGGGACATCCGCTTACCCGAATAAACAAAGAGCTCGAACCCCTGACATTTGATCGGACACAAAAGTTCGGTCACGAAGATCGGCTCAATTACAATATCATTGCCAACTGGGTGATTGCCGAGCATAAATCGCAGGGTACCATGCAGCTGTTTATGAACGGGGTAAAAGTGGAAGTTTACCTGCCCTATGCCATCAATGACAAGCAAGGCTATGCCAAGGCCAAAAAGTATTTTAAAGCGGTTAATGCGGCTGATATGTACAAACGGGATGATGAGTGATAGTTCATCTTATCTATATAGAGGGCTTTGCAAAACCGTCTATCTCGTCATTCTGAGCTTGCCGAAGAATCTCCCCTGTCCATCTGTAGCCGTTGAAGGGGAGATCCCTTCACTACGTTCAGGATGACTGCCTGGTTTTGCAAAGGTCTCTATATACAGACTGAGATAGTGTTTTAAGAACCAATAAATATAACGTCAGTTTGATATAAGGATGCCCTAAATTTGTTCTGGAAGCTCCCTTACCCACCGATGGAATCAGTGGGCTTGTCCGCTTTCAGCCTGCTTAAGCAGGCGACAGGACCTTAGCCTGATGATTGTATCGTCAGGCGATCGTAGAAATAGCTTCTACTCCTGCATAAATGCAGTTCTTATCTCGAACTCAAGTTAAATAGGTTGCTTGAAATGCAAGGTTTTATTGGATTTTGTCAAATTATCCTGCATGTGTAGTCAACCGGAAAGAATTGCTATCCCGGGATAATATTACTGCCGGTAATCCCGGAAAGGGGTGTTCATTTTTTGATGAGGAAAAAACGAACCAAAAACTCACCATAAAATCCCAGATAGTTACGGCTTCAGCCACTTGTTAAAGGAATTGCTGTTCCTCATTAGTCACTTTTAAAATCGTTTGAAGCAGTGATTTTCTGATCTTGGGGTGGCTGTCGTAGACATTTGGTTTTCTATTATTCCGCCAGATATTGGGAGAAAAATTACCCGCCGGTGATTTTGGATGCTTGGTTCTTCAAGCCTGAAGAATTTTGGGGTTTGCTTACACAAAAAGTCCCCTTTCTGGGAGAACAGCTATAATTTGTTGAGGATGTCTTAATACATCCCTCTGAGTCTCCCTTTTCTAAGGAAGATTGGCCTTATAAAAATCTATTCAGCTTTTCCTTTGAGTTATTCGAACCCAGTTATTTGATACTGAATTCCATAGTTACGGAGGCCTGCAACACCACCGTCTGGTCGTATTCCATTAAACCGGGACTATCAGCTCTCATCGCCATTGATTCTCGCTGTCGGCTTGGGCGATACTGATTTTGACGATAGTTAATGGACTTTATTTTACCAAGTTGCAGGTTACTCTCTTCGGCAATAATAGTTGCTTTATCTTTTGCCGCTTGAATTGCCTGCCTCAGGGCTTCATCTTCGCCTTCCTCTTGATCCGACGACAGGAAACGGCCACTGAATTGGTCAAAACCGTTTTCGATCAGGGTGACCTGGATTTTCTCGTAGGTATCAAAATCCTTCAGATTAAGGCTGACTTGCTGACTGGTTTGGAATACCTGTTTGCGTTTTCTATTAATGTATTCGTCGGTATATCTGCTGTTGATTGAGATCGGCTGGAACCGGATGTTATCTTCCTGCACTTTATATTTATCTAACAGCTGGACCAATACGGTTTCTCTTTTTTTGTGGAAATTGTACGCTTGTTGTGGAGTATCAGCCTCAGCATTCAGATTGATATTGAACTGGATAATATCAGCAGGGAGCTCAACCTCACCGTTGGCCGTAACCGAGATGACATTGTCTTTGGATTGTTGTGCCTGGACGGCGGAAATAATAAAGCAGAAATTCAGAAGAATAAGTAAGTAGCGCATATCGACTCTTTTATGATTCGGATTTCTTCACTAACGAATTATTTCCTGAGTATAGTCTCTGGAATTTATCAATACTAACCCATTTAGGGATTGAAAACCTTACCGCCCACCGATGAATCGATGGGCTATGTTCTTTCAGCCTGCTTTAGCAGGCGATAAGTAATCAGCCTGATGA
>JBEPXS010000055.1:0-9046 GCA_041641755.1 Balneolaceae bacterium | reverse complement strand
AGCTGTACGGGACGTCAGGCGGTTTGAAGAACGCACCTATATGGCTATTAAGGTTACTTTTTAACCCCTAAACGAGTAATACTATTCATCCTGCCCACTAACACTGATTTGTATCTTGATCTTGTTGCTAACTCCACTGGGCAAAGTTGCATTGGGAGGCACGGTCAATGTCCACGTGTATGTAGTAGATCCGGATACAGAGGCCAGATCGATAGGTTTGACAGCAATAGAATCCGGTATTTTTCCGGATTGAAAGTCCAGGGCAATTTCGCTTGGATCGGCAGTAACCGAATCAAGTTTAAAACGGGAACTTAGCTCTCCTTCCGTTGGTATCTTAACTGGCACCTTTCTTCTTTGAAGTTTTGTAACTTTTAAACTTTTAGGAGAAACATCATACAGATCAAGATCCGAAGGTATGTTAATTTGCTCGTTGGTAATCACCAGCGAATCGGACGGCAGGCTGTTGGAAGCCAGGTTGAAGGAGACAACCAGTTGTGAGGGATCCAGTAGCTGAAATGCCTGTTCAGGACCTGAAAGTGTAATCCGGGCCTGGATAGGGACGGAATCCTGTATTGCAATATTACTCGAGTTCAGATTGCGGTATTCAATGGGTACCTCATATGTGCGGTAGATTGTGTCGGCATTATAGGCAATAGCAAACCACAACAGTACCGAAAGTGTGATGGAGGCGGTAGCCGTTTGCCAGTTAACTCGTTGCCACCGTTGTTTCAGGTTTGCGGTTTGGAAGGTTACATATTCTTCCTCAAAAGCGAGAAGACGTTCTTTTAGTTCACTGGCTGATTCCAGTTTTTGCAGTTCTCCGGATCGCGCCACGCTGATAACCCCTCGTTCTTCAGATACTACAACGATCAGGGCATCACAATGCTCCGACAATCCCAGCGCCGCAGCATGACGGGTTCCACCCTCCGATATTTTATTCAAATGCGTAGAGAGCGGCAGGTGGACGCCGAATTTTGTGATCTTTTGATTTTCGATAAGGATGGCACCATCGTGCCCCGGTGCAGTAGGATTAAAAATACTTCGGAGCAGTGGTAGAGAGACACTACCGTCCAGTTCAACACCACCGTTTATATGGCGCTCCAGATCTTCTGTACCTTTAATCACAATAAGGGCACCTGTTCGGTTATCAGCCATCTGCGAGACCGCTTCTGCAATTGTATCACTGATTACATGTCCCTCATGTCCGGTTAGCTCATTATTACCGAAACGCCATCTGCCGATATGGTCTATCAAACGCCGAATGTCAGATTGAAATACCACGACTAAACCGATCAAAATAAAAATGAAGAGTCCCTCAATAAAAATTTCCGTGAGGTACATCTCGGTGAGGCGAGCCAGTATATACATACCGAGGAGAATAAGGATACTGGTGATTGTACGCTTGGAAGCACTTTCCCGGAACCAGGTCAGCAGCAGGTATAAAATTACAGAGAATGTGGCAACGTCCAGGAAATCAACAATGCGAACATTTTGCGCAAAAGTCTGTAAACTGTTGGCCAGTTCAGTCATGTTTGGGAAATGTATTTAACTAATGAACGAATATAATTATGATAAAAGATTACTTACAATATCGGTTTAATTCGAATTATTCACGAAATAGTAAAAACTGAAGCTTAAACCGTTGATAGTATTTCATATATTGAAAAACACCTTTAGCTCAAATTTGAGTACGATAGCAAACGGCTACGAAATTTGGCCGTGCACTTCGTTGAAGGAAACATGACCTGCTCAAGGTACAAACGTACCGTTCCGCCGCCATTTTTCCTTCGCCTCCCGAAAGCTTTTGGGACCAAATTTCCTGGTGAATAATCCGGGTTAGGGTTATTTTTACCGACGTCAAAAGACTTGGTTCCTGATTTAAAGAATCGATTTGAGCTGGTTGTAGGAAATATTGGCTCCACAAATTATAATTACTGATGTCTCACCTTTAAACTGCTCGGCTTCCTTCATGAATGCGGCAACAGCTACGGCGGCAGCCCCCTCTGTCAACTTGCTGTGCTTCTTGATCATCAGACGGATCGATTCTCTGATCTCATCTTCTGAAACAAGAATAAATTGATCTACCAGCTTCTTGCACAGACCAAAGGTGATAGAGTCGCGCTCGAATCCGCCCGCCGAACCGTCAGAAAGGGTAGGTTTCGATTCAGCTTCCTGGTAACTGCCCGCCTGAATGGAAACCGACATCTCTGGAGAGTTTTCCGGCTGACATCCAATAATTTTAGTTCCCGGGGATTGTTCCCTTATAAAGCTGCCAATTCCGGAGATTAGTCCACCTCCTCCTACAGTAGCTAATATGTTATCGGGCGACTCAAAATCTTCCAGAATCTCCATTCCGATCGTACCCTGTCCACCGATAACCTGGGGATCGTTGTAGGGAGAAACATATATCCAGTCTTCATTCTGTTCTGCCTTGCCTTTTGTGTGCATCTCAGTTTGGTATGGATCGTCGCTCCAAAACTCAATTTCTACGCCGTAAGCCCTGATGGCTTCCACCTTAGGTTCCACCGCCGTTTCAGGCAGGTAAATCCGTCCTTCGATATCCAGTAAATTTAGTGCACGGGCAAACCCAAGTCCATGGTTCCCTGTCGAAGCTGTAATCGGGAAAAAATGATCCCGCGTTTCTTTCAGCCAGAGCAGTTTATTGAGACTGCCACGCGCCTTGAAAGAACCGGTGTACTGTTCGCTTTCCATCTTAAGATATACTTTGCCATCGGTCAGTGAGCTCAGGTAATGAGAGTAGAGCAGAGGGGTATGCAGGATCTGGTTTTGAAGTCGTCTACGAGCTGATATCACTTCTTCTAAAATATTCATCTGCTAATCGGTTTGAGAATCCCACTTTTTGATTTGTGATATTAAAACGGGAAGAGCCTTGTCTACCCACATATGATACATTTCTCCGGAAGGATGGAGCTGGTCACCCGCAAGTAATGTTGAATCATCCGCCGCCTTTTTCGAGATCGGGGTTATATCCACAAAGGAAACTCCGTACTGTTGCGTGATGGACTTTTTTATAGCATTATATTGATGGATTTCCCGGGATATCTTTGGAGGATTTTTCTCCTCTGCAAAGGGAGTAACGCCATAGTCCGGTATGGAGAGTACGAGCAGGTGATCGGGGCGGCTGCCTGTGAGCTCGATTGCTCTCTTCAGTAGCTGCTCGAACTCTCGTTTAAAAATTTCAATATCATATCCCCGGTACTGGTTGTTAACACCAATCAATAGTGTTACAAGGCTGTACACTGGATCGATATCAGCCTTTTCGATTCCAGCTTTGAGATCTTGAGTCGTCCATCCGGTGGTTGCAATGATTTCAGGATCAGAAAATGAATAGCCGAGTTTATTCAGGGCATCGGCCAGCAAGACCGGCCAGCGGTGATCCGGACTCACTTTCTCCCCGATTGTGTATGAATCTCCCAGTGCAAGGTAGCTGTAAGGCTGAGCTGAGGCCTCCTCAACTAAAAAAAGCCCAACTATTAATAGAGGGAAAACCAAGGCTTTGATACGCATGTATATCTGTTGAATGACGGTTACTCTGACCATAAGCAACCCAAAAAACAGGAGAACGGCAATAAATTAAAACCTCCCGCGTCAACGAGAGGTTTTAAAGATGTAGGTTATCTATGCTTAGAAAGTCGGAGTGACTTTCTAAAGTCTTATATCAGGATTTATGAGAGGGCTTTGCAAAACTGTTGTTTTGCTCAATCTCTGTATTTTCGTGAATTCGAACTCCTCATTTATGGAGTATAAACTGCGGTTTCGAATCCACTCAGGCTTTGACCTTGTTCAAAACCCCTGGTTTTTCAAAGCCCTCTATGAGCCAAACCAATAACTGAGTTTTACCAGGAATACGTTTGTAGGTCGGGTATCAAACAGGCGTCCAAAATCACGACCGAGTCGGAAGTTATTTTCCGGGCCTGAGTTTGACCGATCATGCTGCCAAACCAGGTACAGTGTGGCGCCGGGCTTGTATTCCCATCTGAATACAGTGTTTCCCTGGATAGACCGAAAGTTGAAATCTCGTTCACTGATAGTGAAGGACGGAGAGGCTCCACTGCCGTCGGGATCGACTGTGTATTGGGATTCTGCTTCGGAATATTGGATCGTACCTTTGTCTTGTCCATATATATCAAACTCATAATCACGTGGAGTGGTGAACTCTTTATAGTTGTAGAAATCACCACTGTTTATATAAGGCCGGGCGTAAAGTTGCAGACTAATGTCAGGAGTAAAAGTCCAGTCCAGCCGAATGCTTGTGGAGAGGAAAGTCTGGTCGATATCCGCGAACACGTACCGGGTGGCATAGGTATCGGTGGCCAACGGATCCTTAACGGCTGTTACATATTGATCTATTTCGGTACTGTAGCCCAGTTCGGGTTCAATCTCCAGCTGGATGAACGTTGTGGGTCGATACTCGATGCTCATCCACGCCACCTTGTCGAATTCTTTTGTAGAAAAAACTTTACGACGGAAGCCTCCTACACGGAATGAAACTTGCTTGGTCTGATCGGTACGGAGGTTGAAGTTGAAATTCCAGTCGCGAGGACGCCGTGCCACAGGACCGCCCCGGGTGAGTCGATCGAAGTAGGCCTTGCCGGCGTAGTTAAAGTTAAAGTTGAACGACCATAGATTTTGGAACTGCATGTAGGAACCGAGGTTGTAATAGTTTCCAATTCGGTCACCGTCATAATTCCAGGCCCACATTTCATAAGACCACAGTTCGAAATATCGAAGGCTTTTCGGATCTGTTTCCTCGTAGTTAAGGACAAAGGCCGTAGACCGATAATCCGCACGATTTTCAAAACCCATGTCATTGACCTCGTAACCGGGACTAACCTCCGAGTAGGTTAGTGAGGTACGCCAGTGTTCTCCACCTGATTTGCGAAGACTGACTTCAGAAGCAAATCCGTCAAGACTGGTTTTGTCCGGATCCAGTGAAAGCTTATCTGAATCTACACGATTGAAATAACGGGCTGAGGATTTCTGAGTGTTCTGTATCACTTCTTTTGTACCATTGACCTGGCTTAGCGAAAATGTACCGCTTACCGTCCAGTTACGGTCGTCCCAGTTATGTTCAAAATCTAGACCGCCGAGGTAGGCCGATTTATGCAGAAATGTTTCAAAATACCGATCACCGATATTTCGGTTTACAGAGCTAAGAAATCCACCAAAATAGGTATTGCCTTCATTGAGATCTTTTTTTGTTCGGGCAACCAGATAGTTAGTAGCGGGTTCCACCACAAAGCTTCCCTTATTATTTCCGGAATTGTTAATTTGATAAGGTGATGACTCCTGAACGGTATAGGCGTCGAGGAAACCTACCGACCAGCCGGACCGTGTTTTACCACTTAACTTTGCAGCGGCGGCAATAGTAGTCTGATCGGGCCGTGCTGTGTAAGTGGCGTGATCATTTTCAGGATTATACAGAGATTGATTGTTGTACGAATTATACCGCTGCAGATTACCTTGGGGGGCACGGCCAATACGGCGTGAGTAAAAGGTGATCGGGTTGCCGAAGCTGTTGAAGGTTTTGGTATTACCAAAGTTGAAGATCTCATTACCCTCCAGGAAAAAAGGGCGTTGTTCCGGGAAGAAAGTCTCGTAAGCACTGAGATTAATAACGGCGGGATCAGCCTCCACCTGCCCGAAATCGGGATTTATTGTGGCAGTCAGTGTCAGGTCAGAGGTTAAACCGTATTTAATATCTGCGCCGACGGATCCGTTGAGTTCGCTGGAATCATAAAACGGGTTACTTTCGTTACCCGGAGAACGAGTAAGATTGGATGAAGCGTAGGGAGCAATTTCCAATCTTTCGGGCGCTTCAATATTTTCTATTCCCTCCAGTTTACCATATTGAGAGACGAATCCAGAAGCATCCTGTGGGGTGGGCGACCAGAACGAGATTTCCTCCTTGCGGGCTATTCTTCGCTGAAAATTGATTCCCCATTCTGATTGAATCTCTTCATTCCCGGAGCTGAACCGGAGTTGAGAGAGCGGTATTCGCATCTCAACAATCCAGCCTTCTTCATCCATGCTTGTTTCGGCTTCCCATACCGCATCCCACCGAATATCCTCTTCATCATCGTCAAAAATCAGAATATCTTTCCGAACTCCTTTGGGATTGACCGCAAATGTAAAACCGGTCCGGTTGTCGTTGTAGCTGTCGATATTAACGTAGAACCAGTCGCTATAGCCAGATCCATCTTTGCGGAACAGCGTAGCGGCCACTGAATCAATAGAAGAATCATAAGCTTTGGCCCCCACATATATGGCATCCGAGGTATAAATGATGCGCGCTTCCGTCTTTTCGGTTGCAGGAACGCCGTCGTTGGGAGTCCGTTGCGTAAAGCCTGTAGCCACCTCCACCTGTTGCCAAATCGTTTCATCCAACTTGCCGTCCAGCTCGATCATATCCTCAGATTCCAGCCTTTGGGTCTGCAGTGTTGGCCGGGCTGCTGACACCGTATGCCGGCCGGTATTTGACGGATGCGTAGTTTCCTGTGCAAAAACGTACGTGACAATAATCAATATCCAGGCAGAGCCCATCATCAGGCTTCTTATTAAGGAGTTCATCCCAATCCTTGTTTTAAATTTAAATTTTATCGCCAGGTAGCAATCTATTCGTGTACTTAATCGAAAAAGATTCAGCCTTTACAAATTATTGCAATTTTAAAGGACATTCGTTACCTCTTACGTATGTAAATGTCACCTCTCATACTTTTGAACAGGTATTCCGGTCCTCCACCATTGATGTCTCCGTAAATCCAGTTATTAACTGAAATTTTAAAAACGCTTGAATCGGAATTGTTTACCCGGTCACTTCCACTTTTGCGTACGTCCATCTCAAAGTCGGTAAACACTTCTCCCCAGTCCGACTTCATTTTGGCGGATATCTGGGCGTCGGCCGGTAGGGTGACGTCGATGTCTCCGTTAACATTGCTAAATGCCATCGGCTTATTATCGGCCACAATACGAAATGTGGCAGTGATATCGCCGTTCACGGTGTTTACGGTTGCAGAGCCTCCAACATTATTGAGACGTACATCACCGTTTACGTGACTGATCTCCAGCTCTCCGTTCAGACCTTCAATGGTAAGGTCGTCTCCATGTACGAGTGACAGGGCCAGTGAAAAATTACGTGGTACAGAAATGTCAAAAAATACCTCTCTCATTGGTGATATTCCGCTTATTTCGACGACATTGTTGCTTTCTTCGGCTTCAAATCCCAGGCTGTTGCCCGATATTCGCCGAAGGCCGTCCCGGGTTACTTCCTGTTCATCATCATCGTCGTCCTCACCACCATATTTGATGATGACTTCATCACCGTCGTAGGCGGTTATGGTTACCGAGCCACGAACAAGACCAAGCTCAAGCTTACCAGGTGCACCGGGATTGCTGAGAGGCACCGCAATTTGGTTTTGAGCAGGGGCGGTGCTCGTTATCAGGAGGAGTAAGAGTACCTTTGTAAGTAGATAATGTATGATTTTCATGGTTATTAGTATTTGTGTTTATGATTCAATTTGTTTGATATAGACATCACCGTTCAGTACCTCAAAGCTGAAGGTGGGGCCACCGTTACCGATACGAATCGGTGAAAATTTATTAATTCGATAAGCGGTGCTGTTTCCGTCATCCTCCTTCGAGGTTGCGATCTCGGAGCTGAGTCTTTTTATATTTTCAAAATTACTGTAGAGATCACCGTGAAAACTTTTGAAGCGGATGTCGGCAGAAAGATTTTCGGGAAACAGCACTTCTATAGTGCCATTCAAGGTTTCGTAGCTTGAATCATCCGAAGGACTGACCGTATAACTGGCACGGATATCACCATTGACCGTTCGGGTCTGTGTCCGGCCGCTGATGTTTGTAAGCTCGACCGCCCCATTGACATTGGTCGCAATCAACTCTTCCGGTGTAACGTCGGCAATGGACACCTTCCCATTGTTGATTGTTGAAATATCCAGGTTTAAGTCGGAGGGTACTTTTATTGTTATATCGACTACAAAGTCGTAGTCACGGTCCCAGTCATCAATTCGGTAACTGACCTGTCCACCGGCTTTCTTTACTTCAATAAATGGAGCATCCAGGTGTACGAGTACCTGATCTCCATTCTCTTCCACCACAAATTTCAGTTCCTCCAGTGTTTGATCTGCTTTTTGTTGAGCAATGTTTTCTAATTTTTTTTGAGCTGTGATTTTAACCTCTTGTCCGTCATATCCTTCCACCGATACTGATCCGTTGATGTTATATACCAGCAGCCTGTTATCAGGATTATCAGGGTTCTGAAATTGAGCTTCTTTTGTGATCGTTTCCGTATAATGTTGGGCGGTGACAGCCTGAAAGGGAATTATCACCAAAGCTAGAAGTCCAGGGATCATCCTCTTGGTCTCCTTTATAAAGGCTTTAGAGACAAGCTCTTCAAAAGCAGAGTTCCGAGATAGTCTGGCAACCTGAAGTGGCTTTTTGAAATATTTTAGGATTGTCGTTTCAAGCAGGTAGTAAAAGATCATCGTTAATCTCCGTATTAGTTTAGGGCTGCAATTGTGTTTTCCAGCTTGTTGCGAACATTGCTATCCAGCTCTTCCTGTTTTAGCAGTTTTTTAAACTCGTCCACTGACTGTTTTTCCTGCAGGGAAAGCATGGCATCTGCCAGGGCTGCCTGTACTACGGGTGACTCCTGACGTGTGATAGAGTTGATCAAACCTTTGCGTACGCCCGGGTTGGAAGCGTGCCGGGTCAGGGCATCGACGGCTGCTATCCGTACATTTACATTTGAATCATTATTCAGCGTACGGAGCAGAGCTTCTACAATGCGACCGTCCACCGATTGAATCTCATTGCTAATGTTCACGGCCTTTAGCCGCTCAATGGGGGAGGATTCATCCAGCAGGGAAATCATCATCATCTCCCGCATCTGGTGTACCTGAGAGGAAAGCTGCTGAATCTGCTTATCCTGTTGGGTTATCGGGGCATAAAGATCGCCGGCAAGCAAACCCAGGAGAAAAATTGAGACGGCATAGGCAAGATGATG
>JBEPXS010000054.1:0-12532 GCA_041641755.1 Balneolaceae bacterium | reverse complement strand
AACCGGGGAATATTTTTTCTTTCAAACCACTGAACTACCGGAAGAATAAGCAGAGAAAAGAAGAGGGACCATGCCAATGGAACCAAAATTACTCTTGTTTCTACCATTATGTACACCACCAGCACTGCTATTAACAAGGCTGATGCAGTGTTCAATAATTTAAAATTAACATTTTGCTGCATATCGATTTCATTAAACTTTGCCGGGCCCACGTACTATCCGTAGCTCGACTTATGATCTATTATTTTTTGATAAAATCTTTACTAGCTGGCCGGTAACCAGTGGGATCAGGCTAAGTGCAATTACCAAACCCCATCCTTCAGATGTCGGTGGATGAATTTGGAGAACATGTGCAATTGGTGGTAGATAAACAGCGATCAACAACAGCAGAATGCATAGACCCAGCGCTCCCCACACCCATCGGTTACGGATAATGGTGTTATCAAAAACTGACGAAGAGGCGCTGCGCATGTTGAACACATGCCACAACTGAGTGAGTGCCAGAGTAAGAAAAGAAAGTGTTATCGCCTCCTCACGGTTCAATCCCAGCAACTCCAGTCCAACAACAAGTGCTCCCAGTACCGTTACCGTAATAACCAGTCCATAACCCAAAATGCCTAGCCAGTGCCGATTGTTTAAAATAGGCTCTTCCGGATCGCGCGGCGGTCGCTGCATAACCCCTTCCTCCGCTTCACCAACACCAAGGGCCAGGGCCGGAAAAACATCTGTAACAAGATTTAGAAACAGGATCTGCAATGGAAGAATCGGCAATGGTGCCCCTATGAGTGAAGCCATCCCGACAACCAGCACCTCGCTGACATTGCACGACATCAGGTAATAGATAAACCGCCGTATGTTACCGAAGATGATGCGTCCCTGCTCGATAGCAGCAACAATTGAAGAGAATGAATCATCAGTTAGTACCATATCTGCAGCTTCTTGTGCTACCTGCGTACCCCGCTGCCCCATCGCAATACCGATATCCGCCTTCTTCAATGCCGGGGCGTCGTTCACTCCATCGCCGGTCATCGCTACAATGTGATTGTTTTTCTGGTAAAAATCGATCAGGTCTAATTTCTGGCGGGGACTTATCCGGGCGAAGATAGACGTTTCAAGTACGTTCCGTTTATCCTGTAAAGAGGCTTCCAAATCCTTATTTGGCAACAGGTCATTACCATGGATCACCTGCGTCTGCTGGCCATCATGCAATCCCACCGCCTCCGCAATATAACGCGCCGTTTCAACCTGGTCCCCGGTAATCATAACCACTCTCATACCAGCTTCATAACAAAGTTCGATGGCCCGTTTAATCTCTTTCCTGGGTGGATCCAGAAGAGCCACTTGTCCCAAAAACACCAAGTTACTGTACGATTTATCCTTAATATTTTGGGATTTTTTGAATGCAAAAGCGAGCATACGAAATCCCTTGCTCGCTAACTCTTCGTTTATTTTCCTGATCTCTTTTGTTGTCTGTTCCGACAAAGATTGTTCTTCTCCATTAATGAGAACCTTATCACAGGCATCCATTACGGCATCCGGCGCTCCCTTTACATGAACTCTGTAATCGCCTTCATTTAGCCGGTTCCATGTAGCCATCATTTTGACTTCCGGATCGAATGCATCCTCTCTCTCCTCCGGATATTGTTTACCCAGCTCAGCCGGTTCAATACCCGCTTCTCTTCCAGCAGTCAACAATGCCACCTCCAGGGGATCTCCAAAGCCTTTATTTAACTTACCCTGGTCACTTAATGAAGCATTGTTGCATAACACTCCCGTTTCAAGCAGTATTCTCAAATCCGAATCATTGTCCACGTCCAACTGATTCTCTCCCTGCGGATTTCCTTCATCATCATTGTCACCTAATTTTATCCTGCGATCGGGAAGAGCAATAAGAGAAACTGTCATCCTGTTTTCGGTAAGTGTGCCGGTTTTGTCGGTGCATATAATATCTGTTGCGCCCAGGGTTTCCACGGAAGAAAGCCGATTGATCAACGCATTTCGGGAGGCCATTATACGAAGGCCTTTGGCCAGAGCGATAGTTGCTACCACCGGCAAGCCCTCGGGAATAGCGGCTACGGCAAGAGCAATACCGGTTTCGATCATCAGGAAGATCTCTTTACCGGCTATTATACCCGAGGCAGCCACAAACAGTGCAATAATGAGCGTAATAATTATAAGACGATATCCCAGTTTTTCGAGCCGCTCTTCCAAGGGAGTCTGTTCATCCTCAGCCTCATCTACCAGGGAAGAGATATTGCCTAACTCGGTATTTACGCCGGTTTGAACGACCACCCCTTCACCGGCTCCACGCGTTATCGATGTTCCTTTGTAAAGCATACCACTTCGTTCAGCAAGAACGGTATCCTCTTTCACTGGTTCTGCATCTTTACCTACAGGCACACTTTCACCGGTCAATGTTGACTCATCGGCCTGTAATCGGGAAGCTTCAATTATGCGCAAATCAGCCGTAATTACGTCGCCCCCTTCCACAACCACGATATCTCCGGGAACTAGTTCTTCTGCATCAATCTCTTCCACTTTTCCATTCCTTCGAACTCGTGTGCGGACTTTGCCCAGCCTAAATAGTGCTTCCATTGAGCGGACGGCACGGAGCTCGGTAAAAAATCCGATCATGGCATTGATTAAGATAACCACCAGTATAGCCCATCCCTCAATCCATTCCCCGAACCAGAATGCCACTGCGGCAGCTACTGCCAGTAACCCGATTATCAGGCTTTTGAACTGTTCCAGCAATATAGCCCAGATCGATTTTTTCTTGTGCTGTCTTAGCAGATTGGGACCATACTTTTGTTTCCTCTTGCGAGCCTCAGCTGAGCTTAACCCCTTTTGGGGATCAGATTCGAAATGTTGTAGTACTTCATCTGTGGACAAAGCCCAAACTTTCTCAGCCAGATCATCCGAAATTGACCGGGGTTCTGCAGATTGCCGTTGTGATGTGATGGTTTCGTGATTCACAAAGAGGTACCTAAATGTGATTTAATGCGCTGTTTCACTTTCTTGTGGCTTATACCAAAGTATCCCTCGAAGAGCACTTAAGTATATTCAGTTACACAAAAACAGTGGTACCGTACTGCGAGATAACAGGTGATGGGTGACAGATCCAAACACCATTCTCGTAATGGCCGACTTCGAGTGGGCACCGAGAATAAATATATCGGCCGATGTTTTTTGCTGATGACGCAGCAAGACTTCACCAGGATTATTTCCATATAAAATCGATTTTGTCAGATTCTTAAATCCGTGAGCCCGCAGATAATCTTCAGCTAGTCTGAGCATCAAGTTAGAATGATCGCGGCCGCGTTCTGTATTTCCGGAATTTACGTTAACAAGCTCTATAGGAAGCTCCTTACCAAATGGCTGTAGCTGAACAAACATCTGCAAAGTCTTTGCTGAAGTGCTGCTGCCATCATAAGCAACCAGTACCCGGTTCACTTCATGATACGAGTTCATGGCGACCAACGTGGGAGCAACTCCTTTTTTGATAATCTTTGTAAGTGTATTTGTTTCTTTTTCTGACCGGTTATAGTAAAAATGAGATTCCCGCCCTATCACCAGCAAATCGTGATACTTCATATCCTCAACGATTCGCTCATGCGGGACCCCTTCTTCCATTATCTCCCCGTGTTTTACTCCCGCCTGACTTACGGTTTCCTCAAAAGCCGCGAGCAGCTTCCCGGCTACTTTTCGTGTATTTTCATTCATAAACTCCCGAAGTTCTTCAGCATAATACATCGAACCTACATCACCGGTACTAACCTCTGCAGCAACCTGGTTGCTGTCCACCACTGCCAGTCCCGTCAAGCTGGCATCAAACTTACGCGCCAGTTTGATACCATATATGGTTGCTACCTGCGTATCTACATCCGGATCGAGGGCAATTAATATTCGTTTTATCATAGCATTAGTATTCTATTGATCAAAGTTAATTTAGCGTACTAAAAAGATGCCTTTCTTTATTTTGAAAGTACTTATACTTTTGAGGGATTACTTCTTTATTAGGGAAATCTTTATCCATTTCAGAACCGGCAATAGTCTGTTTAGTACCCATAGCTCGTTTAAAAAATAGCTCCGCCATATAATCAGTAGTACACATCAAATCATATTGACCTGTCTTTATTACTGACAGTGGCAGATTTGGAATAGTGGCGGTACGGTAATCCTGAACTATCATATGGCCACCGGCCTGCTTGATGGCCTCTGCACCAGCTATCCCATCTTGTCCGCAACCACTCAAGATTACCCCCATAACTCCCGGGCCATACAACAGACCTGCAGATCGAAAAAGCTTATCTATGGAAGGCCGCACACCATTTTCTCTGGGACCGCAATGTACTTTCAACAGCGTTTCATTTCCGGCCCGAAAAACCTCTGTATGAGACCCGCCCGGGGCGATCCAGATGACTCCGGGTTTCAGAACAGCTTCATCCGAGGCTTCTTTTACCGTTAACTTTGTGACTTGATTCAGACGGGCTGCCAACACATTGGTATAAAATTTTGGCATGTGTTGAATGATCGCAATCGGGATATCAAAATTCTCTGGTAGTGACTCAATAAGTTCAAACAGTGCAACCGGTGCCCCGGTACATCCACCTATGACGATTAGATTCAGAGGCCAATAAGTTTTGAGAGTTTCAACTTTTCCTTCTGCAAATGACCTTTTAAAATCGGTGTTTCTTACCTGTTTTGCTTGAAATAATGATTTTATAACGGGGAGCAATCGCTTGGACAAGTGTCGATCAGCGAACAACATGGAGTTGGAATCTTCCGGTTTGGTAATAAAATCAACAGCACCCATTCTCAATCCTGCAATCGAAACTGCTGCTCCGGCTTCAGTTCGTTCATTTAAAATGATGACCGGTAATTCCGGAAAACGTAATCGTACAGTGCTCAAAAGAGCAATTTCTTGTGCCTTTTCTGGCTTTATTCCCAACAGAAGCAGGTCAGGCTTTATGGCCGAAACACTATCGATGGTCGTGGTCACATCTCCATTCACGATTAATGTATAGTCGGTTTTTTCACGGATAATTTTAGCAATTGCCCGGCGGGCTATTACGTCCCCTTCAACTAATAAAATTGTCTTCATTGTTCGGTCCTTTCAAAATGTTATATGTTCAAATCTCACATTTGTCATAGACCGTCTGTTGATTTGGTAAAAGCTATATAAACTCTGGCTTGACTGCTGTAGTTAAAGAAAGGAAATAGATGTAAGTCTTTTCACTACATATCAACGTCTATATCTTTTATTTCTTTTGCGGAGACAATCTGCAGTTCAAGCTTATGGTTCTCTCCATCTTCTTTCATCCGGAATGTGAATGGTTCTTTCCCGTTTTTTATTTCGGTTCCATCAATTGTGCCCACTACTTTCCCTGTTTCAAGACCTTCTCTATTTGAAATCCTGATCGTGTAGCGGGTTTCACCACCTATGCCTTCTAAGTGGACGGTATATTCCTTCCACTCCGGAGAAATGTGTGGTTCGATTACAACCTCATTACCTTCAACAACTTTTACACCTAAAATAGTTTCAACAAATACCCTGTACATCCATCCTGCAGAACCGGTATACCAGCTCCATCCCCCCATACCTGTAAGGGGGGGCTCCCCGTAGATATCAGCAGTAACTACATAAGGTTCAACTTTGTAACGATTGGCATGTTCGTAGGTTGAAGCATGTAGAACAGGTGCAAGCATTCGCATCAATTCAACGGCCCGTTTACCGCGGCCCATTTCGGCAAAGGCTCTGACCAGCCATAACGCTCCATGCGTGTACTGTCCTCCATTTTCTCTTACCCCGGGTATATATCCCTTAATATAACCGGGATTTTTGGACGTTTTATCAAACGGTGGGGTCAACAGCCTAATGATCCCTTCATGTTCCGATACCAGCAGACGATCAGCTGAATCAAGAGCTTGCAATGCCTGTTTCCGGGGAGCAGCTTTCGAAATTACGGACCACGCCTGGGCGATTGCATCGATTCTGCACTCGTCGTTCTCTGATGATCCCAGTGGCGTACCGTCATCATAGAATGCACGTCGATACCATTTGCCATCCCAACCATTGGTATTCAGATGGTTCTTCAATTCCCCGCGGTAATTGCGATACTGTTTGGTGCGTTCGGTGTCTTTTTCCTTCTTGGTAATCGGGATGAAATCATCCAATATCTTATACAAGAAGAAGCCCAGCCATACACTCTCTCCTCTGCCCTCTTCGCCAATGCTATTCATTCCATCATTCCAGTCACCCGATCCAATCAATGGCAGCCCGTTCGCACCTTTAGTCAATGAACGATCGATAGCACGACAGCAGTGATCATAGAGACTGGCAGATTGCCCTGATTTCTCAGGCACCAAATATACCTCCTCTTCCTCTTCATTCAATTTTCGAGCCTTGAGGAATCCGACCTCCTCATCCAGTATTGAACGATCACCTGTTCTGCGGATATAAAGTGCCGTGATATAGGGTAACCATAGAAGATCATCTGAAATCCTGGACCGCACCCCGCGATCCGTCGGTGGATGCCACCAGTGCAATACGTCTCCCTCGGGGAATTGATGGGCTGCATGCAGCAGAATTTGTTCACGCGCAAGGTCGGTATCCAAATGAAGCGCAGCACCGGCATCCTGCAACTGATCTCTGAATCCAAATGCTCCTCCAGACTGATAAAATCCTGTACGCGCCCACATGCGGCAAGCGATATTCTGATACTGCAGCCACCCGTTGGCCAGAATATCCATTTCAGGTAACGGAGTTGTAACCTGGATACGACCCAATTTCTTTTGCCAGAAATCCCGTATCTCCCGTAAACTGTTCTCCAACACCTTGCTATTTCTGTATTTGTTGATCAGCTCTTTTGCTTCCGTTTCAGATGCTGCTTCCCCCATCAGGTAATAGATATCAACAAAACTGCCGGACTCCAGAAAAAGTGTAGACTGCAATGCTGCACAGGAATCGATCGCCATACCTGAATTACCATCCAGTTTCTCTCCAAAGGTTATCCCTAAAGGATTGCAAAGGTCCCGGTTCCTTCCTATAAACTCTTGGCGATCGGCCGTATAACTATCGTCGGTGCTGAGTTCAGTAAACTGAGCTGAAAAGGCGGTGCGACCAGCAAACTCGTTGTTATAGTAATTTCGGGCAAATATTGCCTCAAGCTCGTGATCAATTTGTATTGATACATGCCTTGCGGATGCCGAGCGCTGCACTCCAAGCACCCAATCCTGGTATCGAAACACCGAAAGGTGACGTTTAGACAAACCCGTATTTTTGATCCGCAGTCTTACAATTTTAACAGGTTCATCAGGTGCAACCCACTTGGTGACCTTTTGCTCAAGATGTATTGTACTGCTTTCGCTGACTGAATAACCAAAGCCGTGACGAACCCAGTAGCTGTGGCTTCCCGGAACAGGACCGGGAGTGGGGGTCCAGTACAGACCATGTTCCTCATCCCGGATATAAATCACTTCGCCGGGTGGATCCATAACTGCGTCGTTAGACCATGGTGTTAGCTTATTCTCGCGACTATTTTCACTCCAGGTATAGTCAGATCCTCTTTCTGAGGTAATGAATCCAAATTTCGGATTCGCAATAACATTGATCCATGGTGCGGGGGGATACTTCAATCGGCCGGTTTCCCCATCTGCCTGCAATGTTATTACATATTCTTTTCCATTTTTTGCAAACCCACCGTATCCGTTATAGAACTGTAGCTCATTACCCGGATCTCCTTCCTTTACTCTTTCACCCTTTAAATCAATCGGTTTGTAGCGAGGTTTGGAATATTCCGTATCTACACCATTGACAGTAAAATCCAGCTTATCAAGCTTGCCATTCATCACAGCGCCTGCCACCGTTTCCAACAGAATGCGGTCTTGTTCGGACAGATCGTCACCGCGTAGCAAAAACACACCGCCCCGTTTATTCTGCCACTGACGTTCAGTTGAAGATTGTATTCGCTGATTTATCGCCTGCTGTAGTTCATCAACGTAGGATGGCGGGTGATCATTAATAAATACAAGATCAACTTTGAAATTCTTAAGTCGCCAAAGGCCATGAGCCTTCAACAGCCGTTCTATAACATGCAGATAATCGGTATTCTCGATGCTGTATATAAGTATCGGCAGGTCACCTGAGATACCATATTTCCATAATCCCGACTGTGTTTTACGGTTTTTCTCAAGTATAGCATCTGGTGCTCTGAGTTTAGGTTCTCCGTACAACAGTCCCCCCGCCAGTTTTTGAAAATAGTGTGCCTGTTGGCCGTTTAATCCTATATGCTCCAGCTCTACCTTGCCATGAATTGAAGCGAGTTCAAATACCCTGTCGGTTGCGTAGGGATTGTCATACCGGTCGGCCATAGTGACCGCTTCGACCCGACTGTTCACCTTTCCAAGCCCAAAGGTAACACTCTTCTTCTCTCCCGGTCCAAGTTCAATAATACGCCGCATACTAATGATGGGATCCGGTACATTCCCTGTAGATCCGCTGAGTCGTGAATTCGGATCCATCGCGGCCGGATCTGCAAGACTTCTGCCTCGTCCGATAAATTCTCCGCGGTCGGTTTCGTACTGCAATGGTTCCGGTAAACTATTGAGATCGTCGCTGGCCATCGTATGGACCAGCCAAATCTCTTCATCTTCTTTACTGCGTGGGCGACGCTTGGCAATTAATGCATGATGCTCAGGGATATGATCGGTCTGTATAGACAGATTAGAAAAAGCGGGATGAGCTGCATCCGCTTCCTGGGTATTGAGAATGATTTCAGCATAGCTTGTTAATTCCAGGCGACGGGAGCGGTCTGAATAGTTGGTTAGTGTAATTTTTCTGAGTTCAATGTCATCATCCGGCGATACGCACACCTCCATAAATGACTCGACCCACTCATCGACCCGGGCTGTTTGCATCTTCCCGTCGTGGAACCAGGAATCGTACCGATCTGCCTTACGCCCAACCGGCTGGTGTCCCATTGACCAGTACTCATCTGTTTTCAGATCCTTGATATAGAAAAAGAAGCCATAAGGATCCTGAACACGATCGCCCCTCCAACGGGTCAAGGCAATATCTCCATGGGCGGAATAACCGGTTCCCGCATGTGTAATTACCGTACTGTGGCGTCCGTTAGACAGAATTTGAATGCGAGGCGTGGTATCATTCAATGCCTGCTGATCTGCATGATCAACAAAGTGTTCTACTTTCTGCTCTTCTCCCGGTTCAAGTTCTACATCGATCGGGCGCGGTTCCTTAATCGGAATTCCCTTGGGTATTCTTTCCTGCAACAGCAGTTCACATGACTGCACCAGTGGGTCTTTATGAAACAGTTCCTGTATGTAGTTGCCCTTTAGCACATTCGTGATTGCCAGTATCCCCATCCCCTGGTGGTGGGCCATATACATTTTAACAATCAACTTGTCTTCATCCTTTTCTATCCGTGACGAGGTGTAATCAACTGCTTCATAAAAACCGTTCATGCCATAGGCTCCTTCCAGCTGCAATTGTTTTAAATTCTTCAGAGCATCGCGGGGCCGTACCATCAATGCCAGCATGCTCGCATAGGGGGCAACTACATAATCTTCGGCCAGCCCCCTTCTCAGTCCCAGGCCGGGTGTACCAAATACACGGTATTGATAGTGCATCTCCAGATTCAACAAACCATATGCACTTTCTGAAAAGCCCCAAGGATTTTCCCGGCTTTGACCATACTCCTTCTGCCACTGTACTACATGATCATAGGTTTGGCTCAATAGTGTATTATCGTATCTATTCATAAAAAGGAGGGGCATCAGATATTCAAACATGGTCCCTCCCCAGGAAAGCAGTATTTCATTCCTGTCTATGCTGGTAAGCCTTCTGCTCAGCCGGAACCAGTGCTCGGGTGGAACTTCATTTTTTGCTATTGCTATATAAGAGGCTAACCGGGCTTCACTTGAAAGCAGATCGTACGTTCCTTTATCATTTGCTGCATGATCTACGTTATAGCCAATACTGAATAAGCCCCGCTTTTTGTTGTACAGTATACTGAAATCCATCTCTTGTATCATAGCATCACACCATTCAGCCAATTCATCTGCCTGGGAAATCCATGTAGAAAAGGGTTTTAGTTCCTGCAGATCACCAATTACAGGATTTGTATCACCGGAAAAGAACTTGTCCTCCCGGATATTCTTTCTTTCAAAAACAGATCGTATTTCCCGAATCTCATTAAGTTGTTGTTCAATTTGGGTCAACGGCCTTCCAAACCAATCCCTTATCTCATCAAATTCAGTATCCTTTATCTTGTCACTAAGGATATCAAGATTTATGTCTTCAAGTTTACGGGCAGGTGAGGACAGTTTTACCAGTTTCCGCTCCCAACCTTCAAGATCTGCCGGTACTGAATCTCGAATACCCTGTTCTAGTTGATCCAGCAGATCGTTAACCTCATTATACGTTTCACTTGTTGGAAGCTCTGACGTACAACACTCAGCGACCAAATCCCGCAACGTGTAGACTGTATCAGCAAGACCTTCCCAATACGCTCTATTCGGATATGTCTGGTTTTTCAATCCCTTCAACATCTGTTTAACCACCAACAGGGATCCGGCAAGATTTCCTGAGTCCACGGTTGAAATATATCGTGGATTCAGCACCTCTCCCAACTTGGTACTATACCAGTTGTAAAAATGGCCTTTGTACTTATCCAGCAGTTTCATTGAACCCAATGAATTACCCAGCCTTTCCAGCAGATCGGACAGGGTTAGATAGCCAAACTTATGTGCCGATACGGCAGCTGCTAGTGCCAATCCCATATTCGTGGGTGAACTTCGCCCCACGGTACCAATATATGGTTCTTCCTGATAGTTATCGGGGGGGAGCCAAAAATGATCGGCAGTCACATACCGTTCAAAATAGTGCCAGGTACGGCGGGCATAGCTTCGCAGCTCCATCTCATCACCCGGTTTCAGCTCTTTCCGGATCCATTTAATGTCACGACTGATAAACCATCCCAAAAACGGTGCTGAAATCCACCCAAGTCCGAAAGGAACCGCCAGGAAAAGAATAGTTGGCTTGTAATACAAACACATAGCTATGACTACGGCTGCCCAAACGATGTTGACCCAAAGTGCTTTATAGTATTCCCTCAGATTTCTTCCCGAACTCCGCTCGGTATGCAGAGCTGAAGTCCATTCCAACAGGTTCTTTCCCGATACGACCATTCTCCACAAGGTTCTAAAAACGGCATCCAACGAGACATACGCCTGGTGTGGCATAAACAGCAAGGTCGTTGCCGCCTGTATAGTATTGATCTTCAGATTATCGCGAATTTTCTCCATATATAACTTCCAACCTACACGTCTCGGGCGGCTAAAAATATCAGTAGAAAAACTTGAGTAGATAGGAAACGCCATAATGCCCAGCGCTGCGATAGTCCATACCAGTGCCGACCCCGGAAGAACTGTCCACCCCAACAACAGGAAAAGTAGCAATGCAGCCGGATTCAGTGACCGCCGCAGATTGTCAAAAATTTTCCACCTGGAAACGATGTTGATCGGGTTGCGATCCTTTCCATTACCTGAGGGTACCTTGGGAAACAGCCATTGCAGAATTTGCCAATCTCCTCGTATCCAGCGGTGGTTTCGTTTGGCATAACTGAGGTACGTAGTGGGATAATCATCAAAAAACTCCATATCGGTCAGTAGTGCAGCCCGAAGATAGGTACCCTCCAGCAGGTCATGGGAAAGTATTGTGTTTTCAGGGAAACGCCCGCTCAAAACTTCGTCGAAAACCTCCACATCATATAGCCCCTTGCCGGTAAAAACACCCTCCCCAAACAAGTCTTGGTACACATCAGAAACTGCAGTGGTATATGGATCCAATCCCACGTTACCGGAATAGATTTTCGCAAACCAGGTTTTATTGGCAGATTTCGGAGGAATAGAGATTCTCGGCTGAAAGATACCATATCCCTTTTCCACACGATCACCGGATTCATTAAGCCGGGCCCGATTCAATGGGTGGGCTGCAGTGCGAATCAGGTCCGCGGCGCTACCTGGCGGCAGCTTGGTGTCCGCATCCAGGGTAATGACATATTGTACCTGGACGCTGGAAATGGATTCAATAAAATTACCCTCCTCGAACTCATAGGTTGTTTCTGCATCGGAATCTCGTAGCAGCCGATTCAGTTCTTCCAGCTTCCCCCGCTTTCTTTCCCATCCCATCCAAACCCCTTCTTCCTCGTTCCATAACCGGCAACGATGAAGAAGAAAAAAACGGTTGCCATAGATACCATTGTGACGTCTGTTAAGCTTGTTGACCTCTTCTTTTGCTGCTTTGATTATCTGTTCATCTTCCGGCATATGTTCTTTGGGAGCATCAGTAAAATCGGAAAGCATCACATATTGTAATCCCTGATTTGGATTAGCCAGGGCCCGGATCTCAAGATCCTCAAACTGCCTGCGAACATCTTCCGGAGAAGAAAAGAGTGTCGGCACGACAACCAACGTGCGATACCGGTCAGGAATGCTCCCTTCGATATCGAGC